>JBGTHU010000092.1:0-1937 GCA_041745975.1 Mariniblastus sp. | reverse complement strand
GCCAATGATCAGACCATCCCAGATGTGGAACCGGATATTCTGATCGCCGATAGCGTCGTCATCCCGATTGACGAAATCTGCCGTGTTGACTTCGGTGGCTGAGCTGTTTTTTTCTTGCTCTTGTTCTTGCTCTTGCTTTATCTCAACCTCGACCTCTTGCGTTTGATATGCGAGAAGCCGTTCTGCCGCCTGGGAAGACGGGTAAGCGGTAAAGATTGTGCCGAAAGTTGCCGCGTTGAGCAGCATCAATCCGGTAGCGAAGTGACCTAGGGAACCAGCCAGCCGGGTAAGCCAATGCGGTGAAACAACGTTCATCATCGTGTAAGTCCAGTTCGGTAGTGTTAGGGACGGGTATCGGTTCAAAGGTGTATGTCAATGGCTGTTGCCATTTTAACCGCATCCGCTCTCATTTGTCCAACGTATCAACTTTCCACAGCAGGCGTTTCCAGCGAGGGTTCGTAGCCATCAATGAAGGATGACAGGGAGCGGTTGCGGTAAGGCTGTTGTAGTTTGCGGACGGCCTTGGATTCAATTTGGCGGACTCGCTCTCGAGTCACTGAGAATATTTTACCAACCTCTTCCAGGGTGTAGGAGTACCCATCGGCCAAGCCATACCGCAGTTTCAGGATTTCTCGTTCGCGATAATTAAGGTGCTCCATCGCTTCTTCGATTCGCGTTTTGAGTGCTTCGTGTTGAATTTCCAGCAAGGGGTCGACGTCGCGGTAGTCCTCCAAAAACTCGCCAAAGACGCTGTCATGGTGATCGCCGATCGGTTGATCCAGTGACATAGGTGTACGTGCCATTTTCATAATCACTCGAGTGTCCTCCAGAGAAAGTTTGGCTCGTTCGGCCGTTTCCTCAGGGCTGGGGTCTCGACCAAGTTCTTGTACCAGTTCCGTCATCACGTTGCGAATACGGGTCATCGTGTCGACCATGTGAACGGGGACGCGGATCGTGCGACTGTGGTCGGCGATGGCTCGCGTGATGGCCTGACGAATCCACCAGGTTGCATAGGTCGAAAATTTGTAACCTCGCTGGTGTTCAAATTTATCAACCGCTCGCATCAGTCCGGTATTCCCTTCTTGGATCAAGTCCAAAAAGCTCAAGCCGCGATTGCGGTATTTTTTGGCAATCGACACAACCAGTCTGAGGTTCCCCGCCGAAAGCACCCGCTTGGCAGCGTCTTGTGTTTTCAGCAACTGGTTGGTTTTGACAATGCGGCGGTTCAGAGTAGCGGGGCTTTCGTAGGTTTGCTGCATCAGATAATGCAGTTCCGCTCGAATTTCTTCGTAACTGCGTGAACCACAATAGCCGGTCTGCTTGGCTTCTTGCAACATCCGATGGAGACTCTGCATCCGGTTGTTGATCTCTTCCAGTTGGGCAAACAGCGGCTGCAACCGGGTTTGCCGGAGATCCATCTCTTCGATCAAACGAACGCAGCGATTGCGCCGAATCACCAATCGTTTCCAAGCTTCTTTTCGTTGTCGGGGCGAATTGGCGCGAGAGATAGCATGGGCAAAATCTTTGCGGTTGAGTTTCAGAAGCTGCTTAAGTGTGTTCAAATTGGGAACCAACCGCAACATGATCCGTTTTTTCTCGGCCTTGTTGGTCACAGAGACTTCGATTGTGCGATCGAGTCGCAATTTTTTGTCTTGCACTTTCTTCAGGGCATCGTAGGCGCCCCGCAACATAAAATCGGTGGCCAACATCGTGTTGCGATACTCAAACCGGGTCTGCTGGATGCGGGTGGCCGCCTCGATTTCCTCCTCGTGCGACAACAAAGGGACTTGTCCCATCTGCATCAGGTACATTCGCACGGGGTCATCACTGGCGATATTCAATCCAGCCAATTCGTCTTTAGCAAGCCCACCAACGGTGCTTTTGCGATTGCTTGCTTTCAGCTTCTTTCTCTTGATGTTAATTTTGGCCATGTTTTT
>JBGTHU010000091.1:0-4403 GCA_041745975.1 Mariniblastus sp. | reverse complement strand
GGCTACCCAGGCCAGCCAAAACGAGCGCGACACTTGCAAGCCTCATCCAGCATGTTTTATGATGCGCTGGTGAATTATGACCTACAAAAAACTATTGTTGCAACAAGCTAAATCTGAAGTTCTGGAGCGACAGCTTCAGTGGCAGAGAATGAAATCACTGTTATCACGATTTAGCCAGTCCCGATTTGTCTGGCGATAACCAAAGGCGTACACAGCTTTTGCATTCCCGCTGATCGTCGAACGATTGCGAGAACGCATTAGCAGTGAATCGCTGG
Source organism: Mariniblastus sp. (assembly GCA_041745975.1). Classification (GTDB taxonomy): domain Bacteria; phylum Planctomycetota; class Planctomycetia; order Pirellulales; family Pirellulaceae; genus Mariniblastus. Next base: position 4,128 of record JBGTHU010000091.1, on the reverse strand, counting down.
ATCAACGTTTGCGAAAAATACTGGAAAAATTAAACCAATTGGCCAATGAGGCGGCTTAATGCTGCGATGCCACGCTGCCATTTAAATTGAAATCAACCAGCAAACGTTTTTTTCAACGCCAGCGGATCGATCTATTGGTGCCAAGAAAACACCTTGATGGTAGTAAACCTGCATTCGCTTTTGCTGGGCACTTGAATCCGGCTAGTCAATTCAATTCGACTCGCGACACTTTGAAGTGTTTTTATCAAAAACAGCAAGGCTTGGTTTTACCATGCATATGGACTAATTACGGGATCAATAAAAATCAAGTCCAATCGCGATGAATCGGTTTATATTACGACAAGCCAAGCCGTTTATCGATTCGACATGACTTGATCTGATTGGTCGGTGGCAAAAAAATGCTGAATAGGAATGAAACCACTCACGGGTGCGAAGGAAGGTCGAGGCTCGCGCTGTATTGCCCAAGCCTCCCTGTTATTTTCAGACAATTCGCATCATTTATCGGGTTGGTTGTCGAGTTGGCTGCGGAGCCGGCACAGGTTCCGGATTAACGACAATCTGGTTTTGTATTTCGTTGATACCGGGCTCCATAGCAGTCATGATTTCCACCAATTCACGTTGTTCCCGATCTTGAGCCACGCCGCGAAGAGTCGCCATCGACCCAACTACGGAAACCTCGAACTGGGTTGAAAAGCGGGTTGTCAACAATCGTTCGAGCGAAGCCTGGGTCTGTTCCACAATCTCAACGGAGGCCTGGGAGGATTGCCTGCCTCCCCACGACAATTGGGGCGAGATCAGCGAGTTAGGCCGGCGAGGATTGATCGGGCGATTAATGATGGCCGATCGATCGGGGCGAATGCTGGGTACAGGAAGTACCGCGGCTTGAGCGCCCGCGATTGTGGGATCACCGGCTTCGACCATTCCCACAAACCCGCCATCGGCTGGTGCCCCACCAATAAACTGACGGGGATTACGATTGTCTCGCAAAAACCGCTCACTGCCCGTGAGAACATCAGATTCGGCGGCCACCGAAAGCGGATTCCGCCGATTCAACGGTTGCCCCACATTGCGATCGCCAAACATTTGAGCCACAGCCAGACTGTCAATTCCAAGAAAAAGCAGCCCCAGAGGGAAGCAAAATTTTGCTATCGATGCAACGCGGTGTTCCAATAAACGAGGACAGACATCAAATTTGACCATGCTACTTCCAAAAAATAATCTCATTTGTTTCAGTCCTCGAAGTGAAAGCCGCTCACTGAAGCACGTTTTGTAGTACGCGTCAACCTCATTTCGGCTGCACTTGGTCAGCCAAATAGACACCGCGACTTATTTTATTATCGGCTCATAAGTGATCTATCTTTGAGCAACGGATCGTTAAACCGTGTCTCGAGACATTTTCCTTACAGGGATTACACCGTTTAGGGACAAAGCCTTAAACGGCTGAAAATTGTTTTGGGTTAATCCGAATTTATCAATTGTAACAAAGAGGCAAGCTGAGTGGGGTAAAAAAATGGAAGTTCGGTGAGAAGTGGCTACGTCTCTAAATTGCTAGAGCTAATCTTCCATTGATTATTGCAGAGATATTAAGGGCCAGACATTGTTCAATTAAGAATTGTTTTCCTGTTAGCAATCTAGTATTTTAGTTTCAGCGGTAGCGCAAAATGAAAATCGACGGAATTTTTGGCATTAAACCCGCGGCGCGCTTGGCGATCACGATCGGCTTTGTGTTTTTGTTGTGGACTTGCCTTGCGCTGACTTTGGGTTTAGCTCCCCATCAAGATAAACAAAATGTCGTTCGCCGTCTGGCAATGACCCGATCGATCGCCGTTGCCCTGTCAACTGCAGCAGAGTTTAATCGCAGTGACGAAATGCAAACGCTGTTGGAGAGGCTGGTATATGTTGATCCGGAAATCAAGCGACTTACGCTGAATGTCCATGCGGGTAAGTCAATGGTAGCACAGGATCAGTCATCTTTGGCATCTGTCAAGGGCGAATTAGATCTTAGTCAAACTGATAAGGTGGTTGTCGGTATTTTCTCTGGTGATCGAAAATGGGGGGATCTGAGAATTGATTTTGCCTCGCCGAATTCGACGGTGCAGCACTGGCTGCTCTCCTACCCAAACGGCATGCTTTTATTCATCTTTTGTGGTTCGATTTTGGCATGTTGGTGGGTTTTAAGTCGAGCATTTCGTTCCTTAAACCCCGCCAAATTTGTTCCAGATCGGGTTCGCGATGCACTCGATGCGATCACCAATGGATTGGCGATGCTGACTCCCAATGGAGAGATTGCCCATGCAAATCGATCGTTTGTTGAAATGGTCAGCGGGGAAGCAGATCGGATCATTGGGACCAAAATAGGAAGTTTTCCTTGGCATCAAGTTGATGGTTTTGGCCGTGATTTGCCCTGGATTCGCAGTTTGAAAAATCGGAAAGTTGTAACTGGAGAAATTTTAGCAGCGAAATTGAATACCGGCTCGACTCAAAAATTTATGGTCAACTCGACTCCGATTTTGGATGCCGAAAATATTGTCCGTGGGATTTTGGTGAGTTTTGAGGATGTCACCGCGCTGGAAGCAAAAAAAACAGAACTGGCGCAAACGATTCAAAAAGTTCGCCAATCAAGAGACGAAGTCGAGCGCCAAAATGAAAAACTTTTCTTCTTGGCTAATTACGATCCACTGACCAAATGCATGAATCGAAGGTCGTTCTATTCGGAATTTGAAGCCGCCTGGGCCGACGTAGGAGAATATCCCTTAACCGCCTTGATCATGGATATCGATTACTTCAAATCCGTTAATGATGATCATGGACACGGCGTCGGAGATGCTGTTTTGGTCCGTGTAGGCGAAATTTTACTGAACATCTTTGGGGAAATTGGAAAAGTCTGTCGATATGGGGGAGAAGAATTTACCACCATCTTAAACCACATTCCACCTGCTCAATGTCGCAAACTTGCGGAAGCGTTCCGTCTTGCCGTACAGGCCGAACCCATCAAAGGTCTTAGTATCAGCATCAGTATCGGGTTGGCGGACCGATCAAGTGGTGCCATGGACCCCCAGCATTTACTTGATCAAGCCGACCAAGCACTTTACGCGGCTAAGCGAAACGGGCGAAATCAAGTTGTTTGTTTCGAGAATTTGGATCAATTTGCTGCACATGAGCCAAAAGATCTGTCTGTCCCTGCAACATGCTTCTCTGCTAAAAGAGAGAAAGAAGATTCGACGGCGTTTTTGGGTGAATGCAGCTACACGTCCGTTTCAGGATTGCTCAGCGCCCTCTCGTATCGTTGTCCGACAACAGCTGACCATTGTGTGCGCGTGGCAGATTTGGCGGTTGAACTTGGGCGACCTTTACTTTCCAAACGAGACTTAAGACTTCTTGAGATTGCTGCACTGATGCACGATATTGGAAAAATCGGCGTTCCCGATTCGATTTTACATAAGCCAACTGAGCTAACTAAAGCTGAGTGGCAAATCATGCGAAACCAACAAAAGATCGGTGCCTCGATCGTCCGCAGCACATTTACTTGTTCAGGTATCGTTGAGATCGTTGAAGACTATCGCTCCGGAAAATTGGAAAAAGTCCGCGAAAGATCAATGGCCTGCAAGGTTTTGGAAGTCGCCAACGCATTCGACTCGATGACTCATCCACAGGTCTTCCGCAAGGCAATTCCAATCGACGTCTCGTTAGCTGAAATTGTCAAACAGACTCCGGAAATCTATGACCCGGCGGTTGTCCAAAGGCTGGTTGATTTAGTCACGTCTGGGGAATATAGCAATCGTATCTTGACTAATTTCTCGCAAAATATTCTCTTTCGTCCGGAGATGATGGCCATGCGCAACAATTCGAACTTGTCTATTTTCCACAATGTGGATGCTCAAGTAAGCGGAGTCAAGCCAAACGAAGAAATCGAAGACCTCACGAAATTAGCATCTGAAATCTTGGAATTGGGCTGCTCGAAATCAAAAGGAGTCATGGGGAGTTCATTGACTGCTCAAATTAAAAATCCAAAACGATCAACAAAATAGGTCAAAAGATTCTATTTTTCAAACAAGAATTCATTTCCCCAATATCAATGCGCTCGAGTAGGCTGTAGTCTGAATTATCAAACCTTGATTTTTTGCGTGG
>JBGTHU010000090.1:0-4809 GCA_041745975.1 Mariniblastus sp. | reverse complement strand
TCGATGATCGCGGTCACCTCGAACAATCCGTCGGCTAACTTTTTCACTGAAGCCTCCTTGATGCTGACTAAGGGCATTTGATCGGCGTGATACAGTGTGAATGCCATGTTACGATGACATTCCTCTTGCAGCATAAATCCGGGAGGCTGACGTCCCCAATTCTTTTTCAAGCCGCCGACTTCCACTTTACCATAGATCGGATGTTCGACTTCTTCCCACGTGACCAGGCCGTCACCGAACAACAGCAATTGGTCGAACTCGTAACTCTGTGTTCGCGAGCGACCGGTGTCATGGAACAGGTTGTATTGGGTGAATAATTCATTGGTAAAGGTAAACACCCCCAACATTTGGTGGAACCAGTCGATTTCTCCTCCGAAGACCTCGTACAAATCTTCGGCCACGTTCATATAACGATATTTGGGTAGGATACGCTCGCCAATCTTTCCAATCTGATCATAGACTTGCAAGTCTTGTCGCTGATAGCTATCGGCCTTGGCACCGGGCCCTCGCAGCAACATACCGCCGGTATTGTGGTAGGTTTGAGCACCGGCCAAGTTCGTTTTTTGCTTGACGAAATCAGCCATCAAGCGGTTCTCAATCAGTGAAAACGGGTAGCGGAAGGCACCGCGTTGAACGTAATTGGGTTCCCAATTCCAAGGCCAATCGCGATTGGGGTCGTAGGAGCCATCGCCGTCTTCTCCCATCCGGCCGTCGCCGTCTTGATCGAGCGACTCCATCCCCAACAACGTAAATTCGCCCTGCTCACCCTCTTCTACGGGAACCATTAACGCGGGGTATTGGGGATGCGACTTGAATCTTCCGTTGGGGTCACGGATTCTCATTTGAGTGATGTGCCCATCGCCATTCAGATCAAAGTAACCGTCTTCGTTAACCAATCCGTCACGATCATCATCGACCGGAAATTGTCCCGTTCGGGGTGAGTTGGTCGAATTCGGTTGATAGAAGTGGGCTTCGCGAGAATCGGGGCTGAGGTCGGGCAAGATGTAGAATACGCGGTCTTTCAGCAAGTTTTGCACAAACGAGTTTTCATCGTGCATTTCTAACAGAAACCAAGCGGTGTAAAGTGCAACTTGAGTGGCTTGAATTTCGTTGGCATGGATACCACCATCGATCCAAAAACCGGCTTTACGGGATTCTTCACCCGATTCAAAGTTAGTGATGGTGATCACCCACATATCCCGATCTTGTTCTGATTTGCCCAACGATTCCAGTTTAGCCAAATTCGGATAGGCGGCCACCAAGTCTTGCAGTATTTTGGTGAACTCCTGGTGATCATGATATCGATTCCAATGAACTTCCACCTTGGGGGACGTCGGCCCACCAACCGATTTGTAAATATTACGGACGTCTCGGGCCTCAACGCCGTCCTGGTTCGCTTGGGGGGAAGCCGCAAGCAGTGTTGGATGCATTCCGACAATCAGGGTCAGGAAGAGTCCAGTTAAACAGAGGGAAACATAGAGTGAAGGGCTGAGCGTGAATCTCAATGTAAATCGAAACAGTTGGGTGGTGAGCAGGTGAGTTGATTTCATGACCGATTAATATTAAAGATAGAATTGTTGGATGAACGATGGGCAATGGATCAAGTTGCTTACTTGTCTTTCGAAGTGGCCGTGTCGGCGGCATGCACTTCCGTTTCTATGGTGATATCGTGCAAGGTGGGGGACCATGTCGACAACGTGAGTTTCTCAATGTCAGCGGTCGGTTCTTTTAACTGAAACACCCATCTCAACTCGCTTTTGCCTCCTTGGCCATTCAAGCGACCGACGGTTTGTCGAGGGCTCCCCTCGATCCAGTTGACGTTTTCCGGTGCCGATAGCATGACTTGGATTGGGTAAGATTCCCGAGTGACACGTCCCATTTCGGGCATGGTGGGCAAGAATCCTTTATTTACCACTTCGCAACTGACATCGTACAATCCGGGTGCCAATCGTGTCGCTTTGAAATCTCGAATTTCCAAGGTAGGCCAAATTTGATTTAGCTCGAACATGAACTGAACGTGAGGAGAAACCAATGAATCGATTTCGTTGGCGGGTGGGTTGAGCCGATAGAACGGCTTGAACCCCCCGATTTCCACTTTTTGGTCAGGTAGATCGGGATGAGCGAAAGGCATCCAGTCGACAAAGCCGGGGATGTTATGTTGCTCGAACCAAGCCAACGCGTTCAGGTCATCCTGTCCACGCTTGTCCCCTTTGGGCAATCCCGGAACCTCATCAGTGGTTTTTTTATTAGGTATTTCAACAACATTGCTGTTTGCGTCGGTTGTGTTTTCTGAAGCGGAGTCGGCACTGTCATCGGAAGTCGCAACCTCCTCGGCTGTTTCGATTGCTTCAGCGATTTCAGTTGCAGCGACGTTTGAGGCATCAGAGGAGGCCGTGGCTGTTGATTCGGCCTGGGGTTCCGTTTTATCGCTCCCCTGGGGTTGGGTTTCGCTTTGCTTCGTTTCTACTTTGGGAATCCACCAACCGCGTGAGGCAAAGCTCCAGCGACCGTAGTGGAAATAGGCCCATTCCGAGAACGAACCGGCTCCTTTAGGGGGTGAAGGCGCGTTTTCGCCACCATGAAGTTCCTGAAACTTCTTGGCCAAATAATCTTGATAGGTGGTGTCACCTGTCAGAATATTCTTTTTGATGCGGGCTGAGTCTGATTGAGAAGTTCCTTTCCACGGATGAAACAGGTTATCTTCAGGTGAAAAGCAAAACACCACGGCAATGTTAGGGTTTTCGAAAGCGAAATCAGCGACAGCACGGGTTTCGATTTCGGAGACTTGGTGCGGGCCCGTTCCTTTGCCAAAGAAGTCGTAGTTGAACGTAAAGTTCCGATTGAAGTCGATGCCGTCGGAGCCATCTTCGCCGAATCGATCGTCTCGATCATTATCGCGGGATTCAACCAGCATACGATAGCCTGCCGGTTCATTCAATTTTCGGTCGACGGGGATCATGACAAGTGGATTATCGGGATGAGCGCGATGAGTCCCCAGCGAATCTTCGATACGCATCATGGTAATCCAGCCATCCTGATTGAGGTCGATGGGTGGGTCTTCACCGATGTCGAAGTCGCGATCATCGTCGGTGGCAGCTGCATTCCCAGTAATTTCGCGATAGGGTGCTTGCAGATTTTTTTCCGAGGCGTCGGGTGAAGGGCAGGGTATCAAATAGACGGTGAAGCGATCAAGAAAATGGTGGGCGGCGGAATCCTGATCTGCTGCATCGGCCACCAAGCTTTCGGCCATCCGCAACGCCAGTTCCCGTCCCAGTAAATGCGGAGCATGCACATTCCCCAGCACCAAGATCGCAGGCTTGTAGCGACGTCGCCCGTTTGGGTCGGGCTGGTCTGGATTTTCCACCTCGCCAATTTTGACAAGCCATAGATCACGGTCTTGGAGGGTCTTCCCCAGTGAATGCAAGTCGACCACAGGAGACTCGGCCAGTCCATGTAGACGCTGTTCCAGTTCAGCGAAAGTCAAATAACCGGCCATCGGCGAGTCATTACTGGCTTGGGGAGCAATAATCGAGGTTGTCGTTTGTTGGTCTTGAGCGGACAGACTCCCAACCAAGCCGAATGTCAACGCGCAGGTTGTGATACTGGAGACGATACCGCGATAAAAATGGTGAATCATTTGTAGGGTAAAAATATGAGTTTGTGAGATTGTTAATCTAAACCTTAGATACTATGAAAGATAGTTGAAGTTTTTACTACCGCAAGTCGGTTGCAGAAAAGTTGCTCGAAAAGACTGCAGCCGACCTCGCCTGAGTGTTAGCAAGGGTACTGTTTTCAAGCTTCCATACCTTTGCAATTCGATTATTTCCTGGCGACGGCCCTTCAGGCCTGAGCGAATGATTTGAGCAACCGCTACCCGGTAGTTTCTCCACCGACGAACAATTTCGCCATACATTCGGTGTCGCGAAACCAAACGCGGGAGTGATTTCATGACAATGTCTCAATCGTCAATCTCGGTAGATGATTTTCCGACGACTTCTCCATCGATCACACGATCGGAGACGTTGTCGTTTCGTCGGCCATTGGGATCGCGGCGTCGCTTCGGTTCCGGGCGATCGGAAAAGGCCTCTGAGAATGAGTCGTTACCTGAATCTTGAGTGCCGAACGTGTGGTCGGTTTGAAAACTGTTTTGTTGTAGCTTAAGGTTGACCTTGAACCATTTGGCCAGCAGGAATTTATACCCCTTGCGAAAGGAGGGTATCAGCAAAGTTATCCCGATGATGTCGGTAAGGAATCCGGGCGTCAACAACAACCCTGAGGCGAAAAAAATCAACGCGCCATCAGCCAGCAGATTTGGCAGTCGAGTCAATTGAGGTGTCTGAGAGAAGAGTTGAAGCAACACGTAGCGATAGGAGAGCCTGGCCAGAATCGCTCCGGCAATCCCCGAAAGTACCACCAATGCGACCGACACCGGCCATCCAATATAGGATGATAGAATTGCCAGAAAAATCATATCCAGCAGCGGCACCAACACAAACAATAATATTAATTTGCCAAGCATGAAGTGGGTTAGAGGCTTTCAGAAAAAGGGATCAGACCCTTTTGGAGGGGAGTTGATTTATCGAGGCATTTGGTCGCCGGAGAGGGTATTAACTCTTTTTCAGATCGCCTCTATCGAGCGATGTAGCGGTTTATTTTTCTGAGGCTGAATTGCCGATCACCTAAAAAGAGAGTTAGCCGTAAGCCGGGTTCTGTCCCGATTGGTTAGTCGGTGATGATCATTTATCTAAACTGAACATTGCTGCTCAGCTTTAGCAGCCTACCCGGGAGTCGTAGCGAATCGGACCGATT
>JBGTHU010000089.1:0-4764 GCA_041745975.1 Mariniblastus sp. | reverse complement strand
GGCACCGATGTCTGCCATCACCTTTTTCATCTGAGCCAAAATCGAGTAATCACCGCAACCGGGGCACCAGCGAACGTCTTGATCGGAAGCAAAATCGGCTGGCTTGAGTGTGGGCAGTTCAATGGACATGATTCTTATTTTCTAACTTGAATTGAAACAAAAAATTTAATGGGGCGATTCTGAGTGTGAAATACGTCAACGTGATCAATGCCGTGGCAAATTTTGCCAACGCAGACGGGCTCCGATTTGCGTTTCGATCGATTCAGTTTGTCAACCACTTAAAATCCTGGGAACTGTGAATCGGAGTTGAACTGAAATTGAACAGAAAATTAAGTTTGGGCCAGCACACCATTGGAAATCGCGGCAGAATCGGCTTGTGAAATGGCCACGATGGCATCGATCAGTTCACCGACATTAAACGGTTTTCCTTTGATTTTGTTATAACCGATGGCATTCACCAAAAACTCACTTCGGAGTAATGATTTCAATTGTCCGGAATTCAACTCAGGAACTAAAATTCGATCATAGCGTGCCAATATTTCTGCCAAATTGCGAGGAAAGGGGTTCAGCCACCTCAAATGGCAATGCCCAACATTCATGCCTTTGGCCAGGCATTTCATGACGGCAGTATGGCAGGTACCGTAAGTCCCTCCCCAACTGATCACCAATGTTCCGGAATCTCTTCCTTCGACCGATTGCAAATCAACAAATTCGGCAATTCCAGCGACTTTTTGGGCCCGCGTGTTAACCATGTGTTGGTGATTATCAGGATCATAACTCACATTGCCAGTGACGTCTTGTTTCTCCAGTCCGCCCAAACGGTGCATCAGACCTGGCGTGCCGGGTATGGCCCAAGGCCTGGCCAGAAATTCGTCTCTCTGATAGGGCAAAAATGCGGAATTGTCCGCCGAATCAGCGGGGTGACTGATGTTGATTTTGGGAATTTGTTCGTAATCAGGAATCTTCCATGGCTCGGCACCATTGGCGATGTATCCGTCAGACAATAAAATTACGGGCACCATGAATTGGGTCGCCACCCGCCATGCCTCGATCGCGGTATCGAAGCAGTCGCCGGGGCTCTGTGCGGCAATGATTGGCAAAGGCGATTCGCCATTGCGACCAAACATCGTCATCATCAAATCAGACTGTTCGGTCTTGGTTGGCAATCCGGTGCTGGGGCCGCCGCGTTGGACATCGATGATGATCAGCGGCAGTTCCATCATCAACCCCAGGCCCATCCCTTCCCCCTTGAGGGCAATTCCTGGTCCGCTGCTACTGGTGACCGCCATTGCCCCTCCAAACGAAGCCCCAATGGTTGAACAAATAGCTGCAATTTCGTCTTCAGCCTGAAAAGTCCTGACCCCAAAATTTTTAAACCGGCTCAGTTCATGCAAAATGTCGCTGGCCGGAGTGATCGGGTAGGACCCAAAAAACAGCTGCTTGTCACTCAACTTGGCAGCGGTGACCAAACCGATCGCGAGCGCTTGGTTCCCCATGATATTTTTATAGTGACCCGCTGCCAGCTTAGCAGGAGCGACTCGATAAACGGATGCAAAATCTTCGGTAGTTTCTCCGTAATTCCATCCTGCCTGCAACGCCAATCGATTGGCTTGCTGGATATCTGGTTTACCGGCGAATTTGCGTTCGATAAACCGTAGAGTCGGACTCACATCGCGCCCGTACAGCCAAAACACCAATCCCATGGCAAAGAAATTTTTGCACTGATCGGCTAACTTGACTGACAGCCCAATCGACTCGACAGCTTTCTTGGTCAGACTGCTCATCGGAACTTTCAAAGTTCGATAGTCGGCGATCGTGCCATCATCCAAAGGGTTGGTCGCCAGTTTGGCCAACTTCAAATCCTTCGCTTCAAAGCTATCTGAATTGACGATTAACAGGCCCGTTTTTTTTAAATCCTCCAAATTCGTGATCAAAGCAGCAGGATTCATACAAACCAAACCGTCCAGGCTGTCTCCAGGAGTAAAGATCTCCTGGGAGGAAAACTGTAACTGAAATCCACTGACCCCGGCTCGAGTTCCTCTTGGAGCCCGAATTTCGGCCGGAAAATCAGGAAATGTGGCAATATCGTTTCCAGCTAAGGCGGATGTGTTGGTTAATTGGCTCCCTAACAACTGCATGCCGTCACCCGAGTCACCGGCTAATCGAACGGTGACAGCGTCCAGATTTTCAATCGGTTTCCGAGTTGCAGCAAACGAGAGGGAGGGTTCGACAGCGTCGTTCATTCGCAAATTTGATTTGATTAAGTTGGTATTTGGTTGGTTCTGCTTAGCACTCGAGCTGAATTTTTCAATCCTATCACCCAAGTTAAAACTTGCTGGACTAAAATTGTCGCAAAAATTACCCGATTTCGGAAGGGGGAAAATATGCTATACTTAATATTTAATCGTTGATGTAAGGTCAATTCGGTTCAAAACGCTTTCAAACTAACAATGACTAACAATGTCATTCTTTGACCCGGCTTCGGCATTTTTTTGGTGATTTACGTCATTGATCATCAACTTAGATACTCTCTGAAAACCGAAATTTTTTAACTCAAAATCACAACAAACCAATAGAATAATGGATAGATCACTCGTTTTACTGAAACCTGACTGTGTCGAACGGCGCATGGTCGGTCGAATTATCTCTCGATTCGAAGACAAGGCGATTAATATCATTGCCCTTAAACTAATCCAGATAACGCCCGATTTGGCAAAACAACATTATGCGGAACACGTTAATAAACCCTTTTATCCCGGACTGGAAGCCTTTATCACGGGCGCACCGGTAGTCGCGATGGTGGTTGAGGGCCTTGAAGTCATCCGCGTCGTGCGAGAGCTGCTGGGAGCCACCAACGGATTAAAGGCGGCCTCAGGAACCATTCGCGGCGATTACAGCAGCAGCCGCCAAATGAATTTAGTGCACGCCTCCGACGGCCCCGAGGCAGCCGCCAGAGAAATCAAATTGTATTTTTCCGAAAATGAAATTTGTGACTACGTTCCGTCATTGACTTCTTGGATGAAGGCCGATGACGAATAGTTTCGTCGGGGTAATTTGCGACTAATCAGGCATTGTTTCTAAATCGTGAGGCATCTTCAATGAACAGTGACCGCTGGCAAACGTTAGATCAAGTAATGGAAAGTCTGATGGGGCGTTATTCGGAACGAGTCCCTGAAGTCAGTCGTGTGATTGATTGTTTGATTGCCGATGGATTGATTGCACAGGCCCACGAAATTGAGAACGACCATATCGCTTTTCGCACAATGGGAGTACCTCAATTGGGAATTCAGTCGCTGGAATCGATTTTTTTGCACTATGGCTATCAAAGAAAAGACCCATACCACTTTGCGGAAAAGAAGTTAGATGCGTTTTGGTATGCCCCGCCTCGCGATCGTTATCCACGGATCTTTATCAGCGAATTAAGAGTTACCGACTTGTCCGATGAAGCTCAAGCGATTATTCACTCTTATACCGACGAAGTTCAATCCGATCCCGTTAAGTCGCTCGACTTGGACGATGCGGAACAAGTCGACTTGTTTTTGCATACCCCTCTTTGGCGGACGCCTACCTTGGTCGATTATCAACGTTTGTCATCAGAAAGCGAATACGCTGCCTGGGTGATCTACAATCATTATTACCTTAACCACTTTACCATTAGCGTTCATAATTTGCCTCGGTATAACGAGATCGATCAATTCAATCAATGGTTGGAATCTCGCCATTTTCGCTTGAACGATTCCGGCGGAAAGGCAAAAAAGAGTCCCGATGGATTGTTGAACCAAAGTTCGACGGTGGCCTCCATGGTCACTGCCCAGTTCGACGATGGTCATGGTGGCTTGATCTCTCACGAGATTTCCGGCTCGTATGTGGAGTTCGCAGAGCGAAAGGTACTACCCCAGTTCGCGGATCTACCAGCGGGACAGATTCAGCGGATGCATCGCCGCGAGGGATTCGAGGCTCAGAATGCGGATAAAATTTTCGAGAGCACTTATTCGACTCAAACGGGTCGCGACTGATGGCCCACGCTGCGATTCACAGCGTAAGCTAAATCATCCAGGTGATAGGGTTTGGAAACGATTTGGCTGACTCCAGCAGTTCGAATTCGCTCGGTTTGATCAATTCGAGGGAAATTGGTAATTAAGATGTGTTTTGCTGTGGGGAATCGTTGTCTCAACCAACCCAACCGAACAAAAAGGTCTTCATTAATCACATCGGTATCGACACAAATCGGCTGGAACCTCGCGGTTTGTTGCGGATCGCCAAATATGTCTTCGTTTTCCAATTCAATCCAACGGCAGCGATAGCCTAGAGTTTCTAAAGCGTCTTTGAGGGAATCGAATTGAAATCGATTCGTAGCACTGATGCCGACACATTTGAAGTGGCTCTTCAGCGGTTGATGGGCCACATCGATCCTTAGCGCTTGATCAGCCGCCGTCGCCGTGGGAGGTAAGTGCAGATTTGAAATTCCGGCAGTTTTTAATTGATAGCAAAAGGCATCGAATTGGCCCAACCACTGGTGCCAATAAATTCGTCGCAGGCCGGGGATCGGCGAACCGGTTCGCACCTCCCCCTCGCACCAAGACCCCAACAAGGCCACGATCGGAGTCAGCGGAAACCTCGCCTGCAACCGTTCGACTTCTTCACGGCTAAATTGGTCTGGAATCGCTTGAGCCAAAACGACCAGCTCAAATTCATAGCTGCTTTTTAGGACTTGCCTAATCGGCATTAGCGTGACCGGCAGGCCCCCATGTAACAGCCCTCGAA
>JBGTHU010000088.1:0-5154 GCA_041745975.1 Mariniblastus sp. | reverse complement strand
GTTGGCAGGATTCTTTCATTGCTCATTTTCGCAAAATTTTGGCAAAAAAACAAAAAATTAAAATATTGCTAACTTAACTTGGCCTTAACAATAGTTTAACATATTTGTCTTAGGCTTATGACCGAACATCGAGTCGAATTTTTTGCGTTTCGTTATTCAATGTGATAGATCGATTCATTAATTCGTATATGCTTAAAAAGCATGTGGAAATTTTTTTTAATTTCAGGAGAGCACAAAATGAGTAAGCACAGTTTCAGATCGGCGTTTACGTTGGTTGAGTTGTTGGTGGTGATTGCCATCATTGGAATTTTGATCGGTATGCTTTTGCCGGCCGTTCAACAAGTCCGGGATGCGGCTCGTCGAGCGGACAGTTCCAATCGCATTCGTCAGTATACCTTGGCGGCCCACAGTTTTGAATCGGCGCGCATGGTTTTACCTCCGTCGATCGTAACCGTAACCGGCGATACTCGCTTCATTCGGGGGTCGCTGTTTTTGCACATTCTTCCTTATATCGAAGCACAAAACATGCTCGACCTGACCGCCAGCACCGGCAATTATTATGGTGTATATCGGTTGCCCCTTGGTTTTTATATCAATCCTTGCGATACGACTGAAGGGCAAGAGGGAGTCATCGAGCACACTCCGTGGGGCAATTATGGCTTAATTGGTTACGGTGCGAACTACCAAGCCCTCGGTTGGGTACGAAATGGCAACAATGTCAACGTGATGGGGATGGGCAACATGTACGACGGAACGTCGAATACTCTGTTTTTTGCCGAGCGTTACATGTCGATGCGGAACGCTGATTTCTATGCCAACAATGATAATTGGTACTACAATATCTGGTCATATGGGGAAGAATTCTGGTTCGAGTGGAATCCTGTGTTTGCGGCCTATCAAACCGGCCCGGCCAGCAAGTTTCAAGTCACCCCATCCGAAGGTTTCCAAGACGCCACCGTGAATCCTTTGGTCGCCCATGCTCCCCGATCAGCAGGCATTTTGGTAGGCCGCGGTGATGGTAGTACCGCCTTGTTTGAGGCTTCCATGGATCCCGAAGTTTGGTGGGCGATGTGCACACCCGATGGGGGAGAAATCAATGTTTATCCTAACTAACGGTTCAAGTCCAACCAGTTAATTTTTTCAGTCAAATTTTAATCATTGGTTTACCTATGAAAAAATGTGTCCTTGCCACCATGGCTTGCTTGATGATGATCGCTCACTTGGGTTGTGGAGGCCCCTCGACGACCCCTGTCAGTGGTCAAATCACTTATCAGAATAAACCTGTATTTCCGGGAACCGTGGTGTTTATGGGCACGGAGGGTAAAACATTTTCCGGCACTTTGGACAATACCGGCAACTATCGGTTGCCTGCTGTTGAAAGCGGTGAATATCAAGTTTGCGTTCAAACCATAAAATTAGCGAATCTGCGAGGCAATGTGGCCGGTCCTTCACAGGCTCCACTCGCCTCGGAAGTCCTAGGGGCGGAATCAAATGCCGCAACGGGACAGGACGAAGATCAACCCAGAATTCGCGAAGAAACCGTTCCAGAAAAATTTAGGACTGCCAATGTGGCCATTCCTGACAAATACAATGATCCGAAAACGGCAGGATTAAAAGCGTCCGTAGTCACGTCGAGCGACCCGTTAATCATTGATTTCAAGCTCGAATAGCTGTCACTCGTCTTCTTTTGTCTCTTAGGCGAGCGGCAGATTTAAGCTTACCTTTATTTTATGTTGGGCTTCCAACTCCTGTTGGAAAAACACTGGACGGGTCTGGAGACCCATCCTACACAACACTGCTGGTAAATTTTTATCTGCCGCTCGCCTTATAATTAAAATCTTAAAATGAACCTTTGCTTGGGGCAGACTGATGTAAACCTGTCATCATCCTACACCATATGACTACTTAGTCTGCTCCAGCATCGTTTTTTCCTTAAAATAGCAATCGTTGTCCTGCCAGATTTTGATTTCTGCATAAAAATCGGATGGCAAACGATTGACATCGGGCAGAAACCTGCTAAAATTTGTAGCCGTGGCTACAAGGCTGTCTCGTTGTACTGGTTTTT
Organism: Mariniblastus sp.; assembly: GCA_041745975.1. Lineage (GTDB taxonomy): Bacteria > Planctomycetota > Planctomycetia > Pirellulales > Pirellulaceae > Mariniblastus. The sequence goes on along the minus strand of JBGTHU010000088.1, from coordinate 3,089 downwards.
CTAAGTATTACCTGTCATTTTTTCAACCAAATTCCATCAACCGGCGGGTTCTACGTCGAATTGAATTTTTGTTGATGACATGAGACTCAATCGGATATTTACATCGCAGCAAGTGACAGGATTATGACAGGTTTTCATCGTCGTATTTTGATCGACCCCCGTTGGTTTCCGATTTTCTTACTGCGGTCACTATGCTTTTTGGTAGCCTTGTCAAACTTGCAGGCAAGCGGGTTGGTAGTTCAAAAATCGCTTTCCGTTTTGAATTTTGATTACCCCTTACCATTTCCTGTAAATCCAGCCGACAAAATTGGCTTTGGTCTCGCATCGAAAATAAACGAATTAGATTCGGTTCGGTTTTCAACCGCGGTCGCAAAGACTCCGACTCGAAACAAATGGGTTGCCGTTTGTTCGACGACCCAGGTCGCTGATTTTGCTCGACAAGTAACCGGGGATCGCTGGGAGGTGATCTCCGTGTTGGCCGCCGGTCAAGATCCGCATGCTTACGAAGTTCGCAGTAACGATTTTTTGGCGGTGCGGCGATCCGATCTCTGCCTGCAGAATGGGTGGAATCTGGAGGGCAACAACTGGATGGGTAAATTGGCTGATACGGCTGGGAAACCATTGGTTTCGTGCATCGAAGGAGTTACGCCGTTGCATTTGACCGATGCAACGAAGTCCTTGAACGGAACCACGCCGACCGGATTTGACCCTCATGCCTGGTTCAATCCCAAAAATGCCATGGTCTACGTTGAAAACATACGTCAGGCAGTGACGCGAATCGATCCAGCGGGAGAGGACTACTATCGTCGGCGAGCCGATCACTATCGGCTGCAGTTGCGCGAGCTTGATTGTTGGATTATGCAACGAGTCAATGCGATCCCGCGGCAACGTCGAATGTTGGTGACTCATCACGATGCATTTGAGTATTTTTGTGAAGCTTATGGATTTGAAAGTTTTTCGCCCTTGGGGTGGAGCACGGGAGAATTGATCGACGTGACGATTCTGAAAAAGCAATTATTAGTGGAAAAGATCAAAAATTCGGGAGTTCGTGCGATCTTTATTGAAACCTCTGTCAATCCGCGTTTGCTACAGGGAATCGCTTCCGAAGCGGACGTGGTAATCGGCGGTTCGCTCTATTCAGATGCGATGGGATCCGAGGGATCAGCAGCAGAAACTTACATGGGAATGATGCGTCACAACGTGAATATAATCGTCCAACACTTAAAGTGAATTCAACCGACTTGTATCGACTGATGAGAATCCCTGTTCGCCTGCTGTTTTCAATTGCTCTGTCGATATGTTTAATTGGCTGGGGATATTGGATTACGTCTCGGCAGGCCAGTGAATCGCTACGGGAGTCGTCTCGTTTGGCCAATGAAATGAGTCAAACTCCTGCTCCGGTTTATTCGCTTGAATTATTGCGAACTTTTAGGGCAGTAGATTCCTCAACGAAATCTTCAGTTGAATCTTCGATTGCATCGGATATCGATACCGATCAGAGCATGAGAAACGAGAATTTAATGACGGAGCCTCTGTCGATCCAAATTTTATTTGAAGGTAATTCGCTGTTTGAGTCCACTCAACCGATCGAACCGCAATACCCCATTTTCATCGAAGAAATCCCGGGAGTGCGAATTGGTCTGAACGAGGTTTTCTTTATGGCTCGGTTGCGTCCCACTGACGATCCATTCGAATTGCATGCGATGTTAGGTCGAGTGAAGTTAGGTGATCGCGTGATTGCAGAAAAAGTTTACACCAATCAAGCGAATTGCTCGCTGGTCTACGGAACCTTGGTTTTTGAAGGGCTTGCCGAACGAAATACGGACGGACTTACTGTAGGGCGACCGGAAGGGATTGTCACCGAATGAAAGAGGGCAACCAATCACTTCCCGAAACAGAAGCGTCCCATCGATTCTCTAAAGCTGAAATGGTGCAGTCAAATCGATTGGGGGATTCTGCAGCGACAGCCATTGCACCGATTGAGGTAAATCATTTGGCCGTGAGTTACGGATCGGTTCCGGCGTTATTGGATGTAAATTTGAGATTCGAGGCCGGTCGATTGGTTGGAATCATCGGCCCCAATGGTTCGGGTAAATCGACCTTGATCAAAAGCATTGCCGGTTTTATTTCGCCCAACGTGGGAAATGTGAAAATTTTTGGTAAGGCCCCCATCGAGTCTCGCAATCGAATGGCATATCTTCCTCAAGCCAAAGGGGTTGATTGGGATTTCCCCATTACCGTTCGGGAAGTCGCCTTGATGGGGTGCTATGGTCGCAGGCCATGGTGGCAGAATTTGACTACAGCAGACTACCAACAAGCGGATCGGGCGTTGGAGCAGTTAAAAATGAGCGAATTCAGCAACCGACAAATTGGCCAACTCTCAGGCGGTCAACAACAACGCGTTTTTCTGGCCCGCGCGCTGGCACAGGATGCCGATATCCTCTTATTGGACGAACCGTTCACAGGTGTCGATGCTTCGACCGAAGAGGCAATTTTAGCGGTGTTGCAACAATTAAAACGGCAGGGAAAAACGATTGTGGTGGTACACCATGATTTGACAACCGCCCGTTGCTATTTTGACTTGTTGGTGTTGATCAAACAAACAGTGTTTGCCTATGCACCTCCGGATCGGGTGTTGCAGCCCAACTTGCTGGCGGAAGCCTATGAGGGAAATATGAAAGTATTTTCCCGCTTGGCAGAGGGAGGTGAGGCTAATGATTGACCAATTATATTTTTGGTTGGACAACTGGAGCCAATTATTGCGACCGCTGGTCGTAGGGTCCTTGGTGGCAATTGTCTGCAGCGTTGTCGGCTGTTTCATCGTACTGCGACGAATGGCTTTTTTGGCCGATGCGATTGCCCATTCCATGTTGGCTGGTGTGATTGCCGGTTATTTGTTGCTGAAAGTTGTTTTCGGTGAAGAAGCCCACTTGGGCGCAATGTTGTTGGGTGCGATCATCGCTGGCATGATCACGGTTGGCTTGGTCAGTGCGGTCGCCCGCATCACTCGACTAAAAGAAGACACGGTGATTGGAATCATGTACACCGGAATTTTTGCATTGGGCGCGTTTGTAATTTCCTTACCGGGC
>JBGTHU010000087.1:0-2043 GCA_041745975.1 Mariniblastus sp. | reverse complement strand
CCGATCAACCCAGCTATCCACAACACCCTACGCAATCGACACCGTACCACGGACAAGGCTATCTGATGCAGGACCATCTTGGCGGATCGGGAGATGGTCGCACGGCGAGTGAATATTGGGGGCTTCCTGGGATTGTAGAGCAGGTTCCTCGCAGCGGTTTCCCCGAATTTCAACATCCTTACCACAACTCAGCTCCGCATGAGTTATCGTATCATCCCCAAACCTCACATGCGTTTGGACAGATGTCACCCGAACATGAGTCATCGTGGAAGCTTGAAAATCGTCGACGATTAAATCGTCGGTTGCCGACATTGGAGTCGTTTCGCAGCTCCCGCCCTCAGCAACTTTATCAAGGTATCAGTCGCTTTGATCCGATCTCATCTACCTATGAAGATTCAAGCTGTCATTTCGATTGCGAGCCGGCGATATACTATATTCGTAGTTTCGCCGGCAGCTCTCGCGTAGGCCGGTTACAATCCACGGACAGTCAAATTCAAACCGCGCGGGGAGAAAGCTTTGGTGTCGCACTGGGAAAAACCCAAGGCCGCAACTTGAGAACGGAGTGGGAATATTTCTATCGCAACAACGGCATCAGTGACTGGACGGATGGTTCCAGCGTTGAATCGATTCTCGGACGCTTGCGTGCACAGGGGGGAATGTTCAATGCCCGCTGGGAATTCGCAAATTTCCCGACCCCCGCGTTTCAGCCCTACCTGGGCGCGGGCTTGGGACTGGCCCGATTTGATTCACAGATTGACAACTTTGCCGGTGTTGATTTGTTTGACAATCGAACTCGCGATACCCAGTTCGCCTGGCAATTTATGGCCGGAGTCAATTGGAAACTAAGGCCCCGTCTGGATCTATTTGTCGAGTATCGTCTGTTTAGAGCAAATTCGTTTGAACTGACAGTTCCGCTGTCGACGGCCAGTGAGCGATTCAGTTATCAGGCCAACCACCTTTATGGCGGTGCTAGCTGGAAATTTTAAATAGCGTTCAAACAACACATGACAACGATTTGGCAGTTAATTGGAATTGCATTGGCAGGCGGCTTGGGGAGTCTGTGCCGGTATGGTATTTATCAAGTCTGTACCCTGGGGGGGACAACGGTTTTTGCCTGGGGGACTTTGTTGGCCAATACCTTAGGTTGTTTTTTCGCGGGGGTGTTGATCGGTTCAGGATTGGCTGAAAGCAGTACTCCCCTGCGAGTGATCCTGGGAATTGGTTTTCTGGGCGGATTGACAACATTCTCGACTTTCAGCATCGAAACATTGAATTTACTGCGACACAGTCATTGGGGATTGGCGTTGGTCAATGTGGGGCTCAATCTAATCTGCGGGATCGGCATGGCCGCGATAGGATTGCTACTTGCCAAGCGTTTTTTTTCGTAAACGTTCACGGGTACGGATCGCACTACAAAAATGAGCGAATTTGGTTGGGAGATCAAACGCTAATTTTTCGGTCAAAACGCAAACATTAGACTGTCTTGAAATAACTTCCGCGTTCGGTTTTCACGACACCGAAAGTGTCGAAGTGAGCTATTCGTTGGTCGAGCGTCGCGATACGACCGGTATGAGTCGGGTTCCCATTTTAGCACCCTGCAAGAGGGCCGTTGCGGCGAAAATCGGTGTCCCTTGGTGTCGCCTACTTGTGCGTAAATTGAGAAAGATGCCTGGTGAAGCGGTCCAGGAGTCCACTTTTACCCTCTTTGTCTTCGGGGGCATATTTCGATTTAAGCACGGATTCCCGTTGTGCCAACATCGCTTCCTTTTGCTCAAGCGCGGCCCACTCCTGACTCAACTTGGCTCGGTTGATCGACATTTCGATCTCAGCCTCACGCAATTGGGCAGTCAATTGCTCTTTAAGCGCCTCCAGTTCGTCCGAGCGATCGTCAGCTGCCCCGGTGGCATGGATTCGATCGAGTTTGTTCATCGAATCTCGAAATGCATCGAAGTTGTCATCGATACTGGAAAGATCGCTAAAGTTTGTTTTTTTTCCAATTTGCTGAACCCCAGTCGTATCAAATTCAGAAGTTACCCCAGCCGA
>JBGTHU010000086.1:0-2740 GCA_041745975.1 Mariniblastus sp. | reverse complement strand
CTTTGAGCACATCTTCCGAATTGCGATCCGCTAAATCGCCATTGGAATCGAGATAACCAGACTCCCAGATTCGGTTCCCTGCCGGGTCGATCAACACCACGTTCATCCACAATTGAGGCTGGGCCCCCAAAGAACCGCTGGGCATGTTGTGTCCGGAATTCAGGTTTGTTAAGCAATAATAGAATTTGAGATTTTTGGTCAGCGAAGGCTGGTCAGTAAAAAATGGCCCATCCAGTTTTGATCCATTTTCTAAAATCTGGCGCCGGAGATCTTTTTTGTAATTAAGCTTCTGCAAATTTTCTTCAACCACCTCCCTCGCATCGCAACGTTGGTCTGGATCTTGCCAGGGAGAGGGGAAATAGGGGACGACTTCTCCCCTGGCGACGCGATCCTCAAACTCTTCCGTCCCCCAACCGGATCGCCAATCAAACTCGAACCATTGAGGAAAAGTCCAGCGGTCTGTTTTGGGATTGTCGGGAAAAAGGCCGGGGTGAATGATCGAATAGCCGGGCCCATAGAAAGCGTGATTGGTATGCCGCCGCTCGGGGTTGACCACTTTGTTTTCGACGACTGCTGACGGTCCGACCGAATAGCCTGCGGCAACCCCCGGAACTCGCCCTGTATGGCAATCCTGGCAGGAAATCCCTTCTCGATAGGCGGGTGAGGCTCGATATTGATCCCAGACCACTTCTAATTTAATACCGGGCTGCACTGCGACTTGGTGACAGGACATGCAAAAAGTCGATTCGCGAATTTCTTCGAATTGGATCGCGCGTTGATGGATCGGTTGTCCGATGGCCGGATCGTCGGCACCCAGCTTCAGCTTGAAAAAATTGGCATATTTTTTGGCGACTTCAACCCCTTCGCCCTCGCTGAAGCCATACACCGGATCGTAAACATCGCCCGGTTCCATGCGACGCTCCCCGTTGGATTTGGTGTAGATTGTATTCACTCGGTGGAACGCGACGCACGTGACCCCCTCTCGGAAAACACGCGGTCCATCCCAAATCGGTTGGTCTCGTCTTAAGCCCATCGTGGTCGCCACAGGTGCGTGGCAGCGCAAGCAAAAATAACCCAGCGTCCCTTGGGCCAAGCGATTAATTTTATCTTCAAAGGCATGAAACATCGGAGAAATGGCCGCATACGCATGACTGGAGCTGGACCATTCGTCATAGATTTGTTGATGGCAACTTGCACATTGGGTGGCTGAAGGATACGGATTGCGAGAATACATTTCCCAGTGCGGATCGGCTCCCTCTGTACCCGTCGAATCACTGCTGGCCGCTGCGGCCAAGGCAGCCTCAGAGTGAACGTTACTTCTCATTGCGGGAAAACTCACCAGACCAATGGCGGCAGGGGCATTCTCTTCCCGCTTGAAGTCTCCGCCCTCCAAATAGTTTTTATCAATGGTTGATATGAAATCCGATTCGTTCGGAGTTCGGTTTTGACCGCTTCCAGATTGAGACTCGAATAGCGGAAACCCCCAATCCGTTGGGTTGTGACTAACTGGCAATTCGAGAGAATGTTTCGAGTCAAACAGCCGCAAAGCGTTCGCAGAGGTCAAATCACTGGCATCTTGAACCTTTTCGCTGGTTGGTGCAGCATCCGCAATGTCCGGACCGCCCTCCAACTGGGGCAAATCGGTGATACAGATTCGGGGAAGTTGCCGCAAAAATTCCATATCAGCCTGAGTTAGCAGCGGGGAAAGCGATATTTCTAACATGTTAGGCTCGGATTCCCCGCCGGCAATCTCAGCCGAAGTGGAAACTTGCTCCCATCCAAGTTCCCGATGGGAGCCTGCTTTGGTCCTTTGTGCTGCAGCGCGTACGGCCCATTCGGCCACTGTTTTGGGCGATTTTAGAGACGATTCGATAGTCAATTGCGTCGCTGCATCCTTGGGGAACTGAAAATCGTCGGAAAATTGCAGGATCATCCAACATCCGCCCAAAAAGCAAAAGATCGCCCGAAGAAAGGCTTTTTGAAGGGGTCGTTTCATCTGGAGTCCCAAAATCTCGTTGCATCCGTTAAATTCTGCCTAATCGTTACAAATTTACCTTTTTCGTTATCGGCACGGATGGGCAGCAAAATTGAATCTTTAATCTCCTGCTTTCGAAGCCCTCGCCCGCGAATAAGCTCCGATTTATTGATCAATAGAGACCGCGATTGAAATTAAACAAAAATTTTAATTAAATTGGGGTTTTGGCCCTTGTTAAAAATACCGAATAAGCTCTATACTATTGCGTTTTAGTGTCCCAGTATAGAAATTTATTTTGAATTCATTACCAATAAAAAGTGTTCTGCGATGAAAGTCCGCGCCAGCGTCAAAAGAATTTGTGCCAACTGCAAAATTGTCCGTAGAAAAGGGAAGATTTTTGTGATTTGCATCAATCCCCGACATAAGCAGCGTCAGGGGTGAGCCTCTTATTTGAAACGTTACTTGTTAGCGATGTTGCTTGCTTGTGAAACCCAGGTTGTTGATCAAATTTATTGTTCAGATTAAAAAAGCCAAAAAAATAGAAAAGATTTCCCATGCCGCGTATCCTTGGTAATGACATTCCCAACGACAAAAAGACCGTCATTTCACTCACTTACTTATTCGGAGTGGGGCCTCATACGGCTCGCGAATTGTGTCACAAGGCTCAGATTGACCCCGATAAAAAAGCGCGTGAACTCACTGACCAAGAGGTCAGTGCCATTACCGGCTTGTTGGAGCGGGATTATTTAGTCGAAGGGCCGCTGC
>JBGTHU010000085.1:0-4379 GCA_041745975.1 Mariniblastus sp. | reverse complement strand
TGTCGGGGAGCCGTTATCCCAGCTTTGAATAAACGCAGGTGATAAAAATCATGTGGAATACCCCCTGAAACTTGATAGGGCATAGGTAACAGGTGGCCGTTGACGTTAGAAATCTGAACAGCAGGTACAGGAGCCGGCCCTGGGTCTCCAGGATCCTCGCCTCCTGGTATCACCCCGTCACCATAGCAAACCCTAATGGGTGCAAAAAACATCACCAAGATCAACATAAAAATCATATACCGTTGTCGAACCATTTCCAATCTCCTAATCACAATTTGAAGCGAACTATTATTATACAGAGTCTGCCAATATCAAGGGAGCGAAAACTCTGTTTGTCAAAGCAACTATAATTGTAACGGGATAGCCAACGGCTTGTCAATACACTAAAATCTAATTTTTCGGTAGGGTGTTAGACAGAGTTGAAAGGGTGTTATACAGATGGATGATAGACAGATGGATGTTATGCAGAGTCAGCAAAACCAAGGGCTGGTTTCGGATTCAACCGGCATGCCCTCCCCGTCGACTAGGAATCCCGCGACTGGCAAGAGTCCAATAGCAGATAATGATCAGGCAGCACGCAAAAATCCTGAAGCGGGCGAAAATCAGGCAAGCGGTGGAGGTCAGGCCACCCAACCCAAGTTGATTGATGTTGTTCGCGGAAAAATGCGAATGCTGCATTACGCAAAACGGACAGAGGAAGCATACGTTGGCTGGATTCTGGATTTCGTACGCTTTGCCCGTGATCAGGCCGCGGGACAGTGGGTTCACCCAGTTTCGTTGGGGGATCATGACATTGAATCGTATTTGACCCATTTAGCAGTGGACCGACGCGTTGCAGCCAGTACCCAAAATCAAGCTTTGTCGGCTCTACTATTTCTCTACACCAAAGTGCTGGATCGCCCCTTCCGTGTCGATGCGATGCGCGCGAAGAGATCGCAACACCTTCCGGTGGTGCTGTCCGCCACAGAAGTTCGTGCGATTTTTCAACGATTGCCCGGCGGTCAAGTGTCGTTGATTTGCCGGTTGATGTATGGTTCGGGATTGCGACTGATGGAAGCGTGCCGACTTCGAATCAAAGATATTGATTTCGCACGAAAACAAATCGTGGTCCGCGAAGGAAAGGGGAATAAAGATCGATATGTACCGCTTCCCGAATCGCTGGAAACCGAGTTGCGAGAACAGTTACAGTTCGCGCAGCAGCGGCACCATCAGGATTTGGAAGCCGGTGCGGGCTGGGTTTGGCTTCCCTACGCGCTTTCGGTCAAATTCCCCGGAGCGGGACGCCAGTTTCAGTGGCAGTATCTGTTTCCGGCGCGAGATACGAGCCGTGACACTCATCCACGCGAAGCGAAAAACGATGAAGCGGAGGAGCTGGCGGTTTGTCGCGGGGATCGCGATCAAATTCGCCGACATCATGTTCATGAAACGACGGTGCAACAAGGGTTTTCCCGTGCCGTCAAGGCGTCCGGGATCACCAAACGGGCGACGTGTCATTCGTTGCGGCACAGTTTTGCAACGCATTTGCTAGAGGCAGGCAAGGATATTCGCACGATTCAGGAATTGCTCGGTCACGCCGATGTAAAAACAACGATGATCTATACGCATGTTAGCACGGTCGGGGCCAGTGGCGTGAAAAGCCCACTCGATGCGCTGTAGGTCAAGTAACGAAGAAGAATGTGTAAGGGTTACACTAAACTAAAAAGAAATTAATAGCCTGTCCGAAATTAAGGTTCTAAATTAAAGTTAGAACGGGCAAAACTCCGAATAAGCAAAACCCGAACTCGAGCTCGAACGTCAAAACAAATTCGCCACCAACCAACAAAAGAACCCTGGCACCGCAGACGATGTTCAAGCCACTCAGCCACCGATGCAGAAACGGGGCAAGAAAAAGAGGGCAAGAAAAAGAGGGTTTCGGTAGGGCGTCTTGGCTGGCTTCGCCACTCGTCAACGGAGTTTGACTGGGGAACTGAAGTCCCTGCGGCTCAGCGATTTCGCCTTGCCATGATCAGTTGTCTATTCGATTGAACTACCCTGGTGGCCATTTCAGCGGTCGACCGGCCAGCAGGTGGATGTGAAGGTGGTCGACCGACTGCCCGCCGTGTTGGCCACAATTTGCCACCAGGCGATATCCGGTTCGGTCGACACTCAATATTCGGGCGACCTTGGCGGCCGTTAATAGCAAATGTCCAGCCAGCGATTGATCGTGTTCCTCCAAGCCGTCAACATTAGCGATTTCTTTTTTGGGGATCACCAGCACATGCACAGGAGCTTGCGGCGAGACATCATGGAAAGCCAAGCACAATTCATCTTCGTAGACGATGTTTGCATGCAATTCACCGTCAATAATTCGCTTAAAAATGGTTTTGGTATCCGGCATTATTTTACTCCGATTTCAGCAGATTGGATGGGCGGAAGTCTGAATGATAATGGATGGTCTTAATTCAGCGATCAAAAACGCCGACCCGGCCACGCAGACCGCGTCGCCGGAACCGCAACAACTGGCAAACCGCTGCCAAGCTGATCGGGGGTTGGCTTGGATAACGATTTCTGGGGGTGCCTCGATTTCTTGGCAAATCTGATTGGCCACTGCCTTCAGTTCTTGTACCGCTACCGCTCGGGGGTTTTCTTCAAATTCAGTAATTACGATCTGATCCACAGCGGGCAGTAAATGAGTCAGCATGGCCCGGAAGTCTTTGTCTCGGCTGGCAGCAAAGATCAATGTGCGCGAGTCCGCATTCAACCAGGAGGGCATTTGACTTAAGGTTTCGGTCAACGCCAAAGTCGATGCGGGATTATGAGCAATGTCCAATATCGTCAGGGGCTGATGGCAAACAATCTCCACTCGACCAGGTAGGTGAGCGGTTTGAAGACCTTGACAAATGGCATGATCGGGAATTTTCCAACCCAACGTCTTCAAAGTTTCGACGGCGGCGATCGCGATGGCTGCATTCTGGCGTTGATGCTGACCAGGCATCTTGACATCGAGTCGATCATGCGAAAATTCATGATCCCGCCAGTGCCCGCTGACGGAGAACCGGGGGGTAGGGGAATCGGACAGCATATCGATTTGAAAGTCACGGCCCAGCGTGATCAAGGGAGCATGATTGAGTCGGGCTATTTCCGCGATCACTTCAGCCGGTTCGGAATCAGTGACGCCGCTGATTACAGGAATTCCCGGCTTGATAATCCCGGCCTTTTCTGAGGCGATTTTGGCCAGCGTGTTTCCCAACTGTTTCATGTGGTCAAAGCTGATATTGGTGATAATACAAGCCGTTGGTTGGCAGACATTGGTCGAATCGAGTCGTCCGCCCAAACCGACTTCCAATACTGCGGCCTGCACCTTCGCTTGGGAAAAATGATATAACGCAGCAGCGGTCGAAACCTCAAAGAAAGTCATTCGCCTGCCCGACCGAGCGGCTTCTACTTGATCAAAAATATCGGCAGCTCGGTCAACCAAGGCAATCAACTCCAATAGGTCTGGATTTGAGATGGGCACGCCGTCGACGATGAATCGTTGATTGAAAGTGTCCAAGTGCGGGGAAACATACAATCCGGTACGAAACCCAGCATGTTGCAGGATCTGCTGTACCATGGTCGAAACGGAGCCTTTTCCTTTGGTTCCGGCAACATGAACGATCGGGTAGTTCATGTGCGGATTCCCCAATTGCTGTAAAAATCGTCGCATTGATTCCAATTTAAATCCAGCGACATAATTGGCAGGGGCACGTTCGTAGTTAATCCGGCTGAAAAGTTTTGTCAGAGGATCAGGAATGGAAAGGCTGTCGTTCATATGGGGTGGAGCGAGGGTTCTTCTCGGCAGGTATCGAGTTGCTGGAGAATTGCTGGAAACGCAAATGCAAAGGGCTAAATTTTTTAAGATTCGCTAAAAAAAACACCTTGATTACAGGCAGGAAACTGGGCAGTGACAATCCAAAATGTTCGACAGTTGCCATTGATATTTGATCGATGTAGGCCAGCATCGACCACTCGTGACCTGTGGTTACCGGGTTGCATCGCTTGAAAAGTTATTGTCTATTCTCAGCGCTCAATAAACGCAGCTTAAATTCTTCGATGGTTGAACCAGCCAGTTATGACTGTCCCCACGTTGAATTTCGGCTGTTGTCGCAGTTTTTTACGAGTCTCGCAAGGGGGGAATCTCCCTTGGGACGGCAGGTGAACCGAAACTCATTTTGATACGTAAAAAAATAATAACTTTATCGACCTTTGCTGGAAAAGAATCAGTAAATGACCACGACCAAATCTCCCGACCAAGCCCAAGTCACCAAGAGCGGTAAATTGGAGCAGACGAACCCAGATTACGACCCCAATATTGTCGTTGAAACCCAAAACTTGACCAAAATTTATCGAGACTTTTGGGG
>JBGTHU010000084.1:0-7070 GCA_041745975.1 Mariniblastus sp. | reverse complement strand
GCAGCAAGGCGGCCAGTGGTTGCGGTGGATCTGGGGTCTTCTTGATTGATGGCATCACAATAGTCGATCATAACCTGAGGCGAATTGCAACGTGGCTCCTTCCACTGGCTTTCGTTCCCTTTCGACTTCTTGGCTGCTTTTATTTTTTGTAACCGTTGACGGGTAATTGAGACAACGATAGGAAGTTATTCACAAGGTAAATTGATGTCAATAATCGTGCAAAAATTTGGCGGCACCAGTGTCGCCGATAGTGAAAAAATACTCGCAGCCGCCCGCAAAGCCGTACGGGCTCATCAACAAGGCCATCAAGTGGTGATGGTGGTCAGCGCGATGGGGAAAAACACAGACACCTTGATTGAACTGGCCCAAGAGATCAATGAGCACCCGCCGGCTCGTGAGATGGACATGTTGCTGTCCACAGGCGAGCAAGTCAGTGTGGCGTTGATGGCAATGGCTGTCAATTCACTGGGATATTCGGCAGTCAGCCTGACGGGAGCCCAAATCGGCATCCGCACCGACAGCAGTCATACAAAGGCTCGTATCAGATCGATTTCCACCGAACGTATGCGGAAGTTATTAGACGAGGGGAACATCGTGATTGCGGCTGGTTTTCAGGGCATCGACGAAGACTACAACATCACGACGTTGGGGCGTGGTGGTAGCGACACAACCGCCGTTGCCTTGGCTGCGGTGCTAGGTGCAACCGCTTGTGAAATCTATACGGATGTGGATGGTGTTTACACCACGGATCCTCGAATATTGCCCGAAGCCTGTTTAGTTCCGACTGTCAGTTACGATGAAATGCTGGAGTTGGCCAGTCTAGGAGCAGGCGTCATGCACAGCCGCTCAATTGAGTTTGGCAAAAAGTTTCATGTGCCCATCTGTGTTCGCAGTAGCTTCAGCGACAACCCAGGATCCTACATCATCGAGAATTCGCCAACCGAATTGTTGCCCGTCAGTGGCATGGCCATGACCAAGGACGAGGCTCTAGTGACCGTCATGGATGTTCCCGACCAACCGGGGACAATTCTCAAGATTTTTGAACCGATTTCAGATAAAAAGATCACCGTTGACATGATTGTCCAAAACGTTGCTGCCAATGGTAAAGCCAACATCAGCTTCACGGTACCTCGCCATGAACTTGCGGATGTCATCTCCGTTATTCAGTCTCCCATCGAGATGCTGGGCGGGCGCATCGGTCGCACCAGCGAGGAAGTTTCGAAAGTGTCGGCGGTTGGTGTTGGTATGGCAAACCAAAAAGGGGTTGCACGCCGAATGTTCCAAGCCCTCGCTGAGAGCAACATCAATTTGCAAATCATTACCACCAGTGAAATTAAGATTTCAGTCTTGGTCGATCGGCCTGCGGCACTGGATGCGTTACGAAAAGTTCATGCAGAATTTGAGTTGGAATTGATCGCGGAAAAATTTTCCAGCAACCATTACCAGCCTGTCGACAAGCCGAAAATCAGTCCCATCGAAGTGGTCCAATTGCTGGAGGGCAAAGGCATGGAGGGGTTGACTATCGATGACATTACACTCGATGACAATCAATCTCGGATTACATTTGGCAAAATACCCAATCGTCCCGGCATTGCTGCCGCGCTGTTTGATGGACTATCATCGGCCGGCGTCTTTATTGATATGATCGTGCAGAGCTATTTCAGTGAAGAATCGGCCGATATCTCTTTTTCAATTCCGCGGGATCAATTCGAAGCTGCGCTACAAGTATCACAGGAACTTGGTCACTCTTTGGGGTGTCAAGCGATTGAATCCAAGCAAAAAATTGCCAAGCTGTCCGTTTCTGGCATTGGACTTCGCAGTCATACCGCGGTCGGGATCGAGATGTTTCGCGCTTTAGCAGCGGCTGAAATCAATGTTGACATGATTAACACCAGTGAGGTTCGAGTCAATGTGGTTGTTGAAGCCAGCCAGGGAAAATCGGCGCTCGAGTGTCTGCGAGAGGCGTTCAAAAACTATTAGGAATTATCAGAGATAGGCTATCCGAAAAATCTGCACTGGGGCCCCGTTCAACTTGTTTGGTCGGAGCTAAAGTTTGGGCAGTTGGAAAAAGATCGCCCGGCCGTTACATTGATTTTTTTAAAATAAAGCATATAAATGATCTTATTCCCATCATTTGAAATTGGGTGAGATTCATTCACCAATTTTACAATTTGTTTTAATTGATCCATGTCCTCCGTCAACCCGCCTCTCGCATCGAACTCCTCACACGCGGTTGAATCGATTGATTCAACCTACGTCGTGCCTGGCGTCAAACCAATTTTTATCGGCCCTATAAAGGTCGATCCGCCAATTTTCCAAGCACCGATGGCTGGTTTTACCAATTTTGCCTTTCGACAAATTGTACGAGAGTACGGTGGGGTCGGATTGCAGGCGACTGAAATGGTCAATGCCCGGGGATTCGTATGGCTTGATGAAAATGAAGCCGAACATCCAGATCGATTGTGGGGAGTTGCCGAAGAGGCTCGCCCATTGGCAGTCCAGATTTGGGACAATCAACCCGAAACGATGGCCAAGGTCGGTCGGCGTTTGGCGAAAGATTACCAGGTGAGCGTGGTCGACATTAACTTCGGCTGCCCCGTCAAACAAGTCACCGAGAAGGCCCACAGCGGCAGTTACCTGTTACGTGATCCCGATCGTATGGGACGAATCATCGAGCATGTCGTAGCGGCTTGTGCGCCCACGCCGGTGACCGCCAAAATTCGCTTGGGCTGCTCCCGTGACAATATCAATGCAATCGATATAGCTCAAGTCGTCGAAGGGGCAGGTGCCGCTGCGTTGACCGTTCACGGACGTACCGCACAAGATATGTTTCGTGGCTGTGCGGACTGGGAACGCATTTCCCAAATCAAACCGTACCTCAAAAAGATTCCGCTGATCGGCAACGGTGACTTGGATTCTGCGGCAGCCGTCGTGGCTGCGTTTCGAAACTTCGATGTCGATGCGGTCATGATCGCCCGAGCCTGCTTGGGACGACCGTGGCTATTTGCTCAAGCCGCAGCTGCATTAAAGGGTGACCCGATTCCTCCCGAACCGACGCTTGATGAGCAACGCGAATGCCTGTTGCGGCACTTTGATTTAATCTCCCGACGTTTTGGAGAAGACCAAGGATCCATGTTGATGCGACGTTACGCCTGCTGTTACGCTCAAGGCCGACACGGTGCCCGGCATTTTCGTACGCATGTCGCTAAAGTCAATTCCGCCGCCGAATTTTTTCATGTTGTCAACGAGTACTTTCCCCGCGAGAAAGAATAGAAGGAAATAATTTTGGCTCATATCGAAGTTACAGTCTCAGGCTTGCAACAACAGCATGACGCGATCCGGCAAGTTCGATCGTCCGTGTTTTTGATCGAACAAGCAATTGCCCCCGAGTTAGAGTACGATGATCGGGATCCGGTCTGTCGCCATGCGGTTGTCTATTTGGACTATCAACCTGTCGCCACCGGTCGAATCGACCTGCCCTTGGGTGGAAAGATCGGTCGCGTTGCTGTATTAAAACCATTTCGACGGCAAGGGTTAGGAAGACAAGTCATGCAAGGACTGGAACAAGAAGCGATCGCCAGCGGACTGGAGCGAGTCTGGTTTCACTCTCAAGTATCCGCGATGCCTTTTTATTTTTCGCTGGGTTATCAAAGCATTGGCGATGAATTTATAGAGGCCGATATCCCGCATTGCAAAATGGAAAAAAGCCTACGAGATGAAATTTAGATTTAGCATTGCAAAAATTGGGTGTCAACTGATTAGCTGATTAGCTAACACTTGATGTGCTTTCTTTTTTGGCCTACGCGATTTAGGGACTCTATTTTCTCGATCGACGCGGTAGCGACCGGAATCTTACAAGCGGTATCTCCCATATCAATTTTGATGACCCCGACATTCTTGGCAGCAGATTTGGCTTGTTTTAGCAGGGGTTTCACATAGCTTCCAACACAGATTATAAAATTATTCATCCCCAAACCCACTCTTCCAGGCGCTATGGATATCCGTTCAACAGCGATATCCAGCAGGCCAACGATTTCTGAAAAATCAAGTTCGTCATCGGGAAGATGAGAAACTAATGAAGCATAGGTTGCCCAACCACTGCAAGCAATCTTGGGGGTTTTTGATTTAATCCATTTGCTCGCAATCGCATCGGCACCTGAGTTTTCCGCGGCGACCCAGGGGACCGTGTACTCGCTGATCATGTACCAAGTTGCGGTCTTGGCCCAATAATCCAGTTCCTTTTTACTCATGGCGGCGCCATCGGCGACCAGTCCCGCCAAGTACATGGCGTCAGAATTGCCGGTGGCATAGAGTTCTTTCGCCAAGGTTTGGTTTCCCTTAATTCTTTTGACGATTTTTTTTAAGTCGGCGATCTTGACACCGAAAATTTGATTTTCGGGAGCACCATGACGCACGTAGGTTTTTCGTACCTGCTCGCTACCAAGCCTTTCCAGTTCAGCCATAACTTCGTGAACATTTATCAAATCGCACCTGTGGGAATCATCGTTTGTTTTTTTGGCCATGATATCATTGTACAAGCTGTTGACAACAATTAGCTATTTTCGCGACAGCCAAGGTTTTTATGATTATATCAAAAGATTCAGTGTTGGTGCTTTATATACCCCCAGACGCAGTAATCCCGTCTTGCCCGAAATAAGGCCACACAAGATACTAGAGACAATCTAAACCAAGCAGGTTTTGCAAACGGAAATCGCGGTCAACATGGGGGGGGCGATCATCATGCCAAGCCAACCCAGGAAGAGGGTTTTTGCATTTTTGCGGACACACCCAATCGTGATTCGACAACTCCAGCAATTAGGCAAGATTCTCAGAACATTATTCACCGATGTCGATGAGCATCAAAAATTTATTGGAACAATACGGCATCGCCCGAGAAATTGACATTGCACGGACTGGTTTATTGAGAAACCAATGAACCAATTGACAAAAAGCGACTCCCTTCACTTATGAATAAGAAACAACTGACTCAATTGGGTGTTCCCGAAGACTGCGTGCCGGTGGCGATTCGCTGTGTTCAAGGGGCCGCGCGCAACAAGCAAATTCCCCCTCCGAAAAAGCTGATACCGCAAATCGTGGCGGCTCCCGCTGACTTTGTCGCCGATGAACTGTATGGTGAACTGGCACTGGCGCTGATAAATTTCAGCGAAACCGATGTCAAATTGGGCCACGTCGATTACCAAGTATGGGGAGACGATTTAGACGAAGTCTCGCATCAGCAAATGACCAACGCCTGCATGTTGCCAGTGGCTCGAGCAGGTGCGTTGATGCCGGATGCTCATTCAGGTTACGGTCTCCCTATCGGCGGTGTGTTGGCATGCGAGAATGCCGTGATTCCCTACGGGGTTGGCGTTGATATCGCTTGTCGGATGAAGCTGTCGATTACCGATTTGCCCCCCAAGTTGTTATTGGACAATGATCCCGCATCCTGTGCGGAACTTGATCGCGCCTTGGGAAAGGGGACCCTTTTTGGTACCGGACAACAATGGAAAAAGCCAGCGGAACATTCGGTGTTGGACGAAGACTGGAGCATTACCGCCGTCACACGAGAGATACATCAGCGCGCGGTTGGCCAATTGGGAACCAGCGGCAGTGGCAACCATTTCGTCGAGTGGGGCTTGGTGACGCTCCCAGCCGATGAGTTGGGACTGGCCGCGGGAACTTATGTTGCGCTGTTGTCTCACAGTGGTAGCCGAGGCCCGGGAGCCCGGGTTTGCCAACGCTACACCGATATCGCTCGCCAAAACATGCCCGCTCGAATTCGCAATGACAACCGCTTAAAGCATCTGAGTTGGTTGGAAATGGACAGCGAAGCGGGGCAAGAGTACTGGTTGGCGATGAACCTGATGGGGCGTTACGCATCGGCAAACCACCAGGTGATTCATGATCGAGTGACCAAATTAGCCGCAGCGCAAGTATTAGCCAGCGTGGAAAATCACCATAACTTTGCCTGGTTGGAAGAACACCAAGGTCAAATGTGGTACGTGCATCGCAAAGGTGCCACGCCGGCCGGGAAAAATGAGTTGGGTGTGATTCCCGGCAATATGGCTGATTCTTGTTTTGTCGTTCGAGGCAAAGGAAATCCGGCCAGTCTCAATTCGGCCTCCCACGGTGCGGGGCGAAAAATGTCTCGTACCGCCGCCAAGGCCCAATTCAATTGGAAACAATGGAAAGACCATTTGGCTCGGAAAAATGTCCGTTTGTTGGCCGGAGGAATTGACGAGGTTCCCGGCGCCTACAAGAACATCCATCACGTGATGCAAAACCAGCAGGATTTAGTGGACGTTGTCGGCGAATTCCTGCCCCGCATCGTCATGATGTGTGGCGACGACAGTCGACCGGAAGATTAATTGAGAAATTAATTGAGAAATTAATTGAGAAAGGGGGACCTAACAAGTTACCAAGACGACCATCGAAAACTAAAATTCTCAGCAATTCAATGGTATCAAGAAGGATGTGTGAAGTTGGCTGTTGGGGGTGAGTTATGCAAACCGAAAGCGCAAAAATTGGTCAAAACGGAAGCAAATCAAACGAATCAGTCGCCGCAATACACACCATGTTTCGACTTAAATCATGCACGATAAGTCTCTTGACTTTAGTGTCGCTAAACTCTTATCAATCCGCTTACTTATGATTCTCGATTTCGTCATCATAAATTTCCTCATTATCATCTTGATAGGTCTTTTCTAAACGATCTTGGTAGACTTTTCCGTAACCATAGCCACTGTGGCCTGAGTACTGGTAATACCCGCCATAGTCATTGTAGTGAGGATTTTCATCCAAGCCATTTACGATGACGCCTAACAACCTTGCATTGACCTGAGCTAAGCTTTCTTTGGCTCGAGCGGCTGTGATTTTTACGCCCCGGCGGATGCGGAACACCATGTAGACGCCGTCGACCAAGGTCGCTATCGAAGTTGGATCGGCCACGGGAATGACAGGAGGGGTATCAAGGATGACAAAGTCAAAGCCACCTTTCAACATCTCAAGGACTTTCCCAAAGTTGGCCGAAGTGATGACTTCGCCTGGATTCTTCGGACGTCGGCCGCTGG
>JBGTHU010000083.1:0-7980 GCA_041745975.1 Mariniblastus sp. | reverse complement strand
AGCATGAAGGGACGTCCAAGGCTGTTACCGACTCAAAAAAATGATTACCATATTACGAATGCAAGGGCGGTCGCAAACCTGAACTGGGGTGTTTCACTTGCTCTGATCGGGTCACAAAATTAATTGTTCAATCGTCTATCAGATGGAGATTATTATGTTTGGTCAACTGCAAAACGGCAAGCTCAGCCCTGTTTTTTGTCTTTGCCACAAGGGAAGCGGTTGGCTCCCGAAAGCCGCAGTTCAACCATCGCTGGCTAATTCATTAGGAACTTCGATGTTCCGTCGCAGTCGACTGCCCCAGCTGGTCGTTGGCAGCTTGCTGATGTTGATCGTGTTGTCTCTCTCGTTGGGTAGTTCGACTTGGGCGGCTCAACACTCGGCTCAATGGCCACAGTGGCGAGGCCCGCAATTGGATAGTGTCAGTCACTCCGATCAACCGGTGAGCCTGCAGGGTATCGATTCGCGTTTGTGGCAGGTCGAATTGCCAGGCCCGGGTGGCTCAAGCCCCGTAGTTTGGGACGACTCTATTTTTGTGACAACGGTCGAAGGAATCGAAAGTGGCGACCCGATGTCATTGATGGCGTTTGATCGGTCGGGAAAGTTGCGTTGGAAACAAGCACTCGATGGGGAAAACCGTAACGTCCGTGACAATGCGAATTCTGCCAGTCCCTCCCCAATTACGGATGGAACTCACGTATGGGCGATGATGACCAATGGTTACTTGCACTGTTTTACCATCGATGGCCAATTGATTTGGAAGAAAGATCTGCAACAGGAGTACGGCGAATTCAATATTCAATTTGGCATGAGTTCCACTCCGGTGCTTGATCAAGGCCGTCTGTATTTGCAATTGATACACGGAAATATGCGCGACCGCGGTCGTACCTCGGAGGGCCATGTGGTGGCCCTGGATGCGCAAACGGGAGCTCAAATTTGGTATCATAAACGTTTGACCGATGGCTACGCGGAGAATTTGCATTCCTACGCTTCGCCGACGATTTATCGTGATCAAGAGCGAGCCTTTTTGATTACGCATGGTGCGGATTATGTGATCGGCCATTCGTTGGAAGATGGTACCGAATTGTGGCGTTGCGGCGGTCTAAATCCTCGTGGTCAAAGCTACAATCCTACACTTCGATTTGTGGCATCTCCGACTTGCATTCCGGGCATCATCATTATCCCTTCGGCCAAGCGAGGACCTGTTTTGGCTCTCGACCCTGCCAAACTGGATGGTGATGTAACCGAAAACGAAGACGCCTTCCTATGGCGTTTGCAGCGAGGGACTCCCGATGTGGCGAGTCCTGTCGTTTTTGATGGCTTGGTCTATTTGGCCGGTGAGCGTGGATCGTTGACGTGTGTCGATGCAGCGACAGGAGAAACGGTTTATGAGATCGAAAGATTTTGTGCCGGCAACCATCGTTCGACCCCCGTTGTCGTTGACGACCGCTTGATCATCCCCGGACGCGATGGCACGATTTATGTCGTGCAGGCCGGACACGAGTTCAAGCTGTTAAATGAGATTAAGCTGGATCAAGAAACAACCGCTTCGGCTGCCGTTGCGGCAGGAATGGTCTACATCAGAACCTTTGACGCCCTGCATTGTTTTGGCTCCAAGCCCACATCGGTGGCCGCCATGAAGGAACAAAACGCCGATGACCTACAGAACGCCGAAGACGCACAAAACGCCGAAGAAGCAGATCGCGCAGATCGCGCAAATCGCGCGGCGGCCGGATCGCCGGAGGTAAAGTTTGCAATCGCGTTACATGGAGGGGCGGGCGGCAATCCCGATCGCAGCTCGGCTGAAGCAAACGCCCGTCGCCGCGCATCGATGGAGAACGCCCTGCGAGCCGGAGTTGATATTCTGGAACAGGGAGGTGCTTCGCTGGATGCCGTCGTGGCCGTCGTGCGGATCTTGGAAGATGACCCCCAATTTAATGCGGGCAAAGGCGCCGTTTACAATTCACAGCGTGCTCATGAACTGGATGCCTCGATCATGGACGGTGAAACATTGGCCTGTGGCGCCGTGGCTGGGGTGACTCGGGTGAAAAATCCCATCGATTTGGCCCGTTTGGTCATGACCGACACGCGACACATCCTGCTGGCTGGAGCCGAAGCCGATAAGTTTGCGGAATCTAAAGGATTGGAGATGGTTGAAAACAGCTACTTTAGCACTCGTCGCCGACGTGAATCGCAGGAGCGGTTGGAACAGGAACTCTCCCATCTGTCAGCTCCCGACCGAGCCGACCCGAAAGCGGCCTATTGGCCTGAATGGGATCTGGGGACCGTCGGCTGTGTGGCGGTTGATAGCCAGGGGAACTTGGCTGCGGCCACTTCGACCGGCGGCATGTCCAATAAACGAATCGGACGCATCGGTGATAGCCCCATCATTGGTGCAGGTAACTACGCCGACAATGGCACGTGTGCGGTTTCTTGCACCGGATTGGGCGAACAGTTTATTCGGCACGCAGTCGCTTACGATATCGCCGCACAAATGAAGTATCGGGGCGTCAGTCTGCAACAGGCCGTCGAGGACAACATGACAAATCGGCTGAACCCCAATGATGGCGGTCTGATCGCGGTTGATCAAGCAGGCAATATTGTGATGGAGTACAATTCCTCCGCGATGGCTCGCGGTGCCGCCGATTCCAATGGCCGATTTGAAGTTTTTTGGGGAAATGAAGCGGTTTCGAATTAAACGATTTGTAACACTTCAGAAACCCGTGGTGTGTTACGTCGGCGGAAGTAGGATTCACCACTTAAGAGTCAGTGCGCTACAAGTTTTTTTCAACTCATCGATAATCGCTCATCGATAATCGCATATCCCGTATCTGCTGGTCATTCAAAGAATAAACAAAATCAATCAAATTAACGAGCTTTCAGTCTAAAAAAAGCGGGAAAGGTTACGGTTTGGCTTCGGGTGCCGCCGAATTGAAATTGACTTTTTCAGCATCAGACAGCACAATCATTGACTGATTTCGGCTGTTTTTAACAGTTTCCCCCATTTTTCTAAGGCCCTCGGTCTAATATGTCAATCAGTATCCCGTTTACCAAAATGCATGGGGCAGGCAATGACTACGTCTATCTCGATTGCTTCCGGCACCCTGTTCCTGATAACCTGCCGGAGTTGGCGATTCGGGTATCCCGCCGAAATACGGGAATCGGTGCTGATGGGCTGATTCTAATTCACCCCTCGGAAGTTGCCGACGCGCGGATGCAGATGTTCAACGCCGATGGCAGCGAGGCGGAAATGTGCGGCAATGGGATACGCTGTGTTGGTAAATATTTGCATGACCATCAGGTTTGCCAGCATGAAAAGCTTAAAATCGAAACAAAAGCCGGAATCTTGGCATTGGAATTAATTTTGGAAGACGCTAAAGTCTCCTCGGTCAAAGTCGACATGGGGCGTCCACGTTTCAATCCGGCGGATATTCCGACCACGCTGCCAGTGAATCCAGAGGCGGGGCAGGTCGTTAATGTGCCGCTGGAGATCGAATCGCAACCGTTTTTAGCGACTTGCGTTTCGATGGGGAATCCGCATTGCGTGATTTTTGTTCCTGATGCGACCGATGATCTGGTGTTCAAAATTGGGCCCCAGATTGAGAAGAGTGTTTTTTTTCCTCGACGTACCAACGTCGAGTTTGTCCAAGTGATTTCACCCCGTGAAGTCCGCCAAAGGACTTGGGAACGTGGCTCGGGGGAAACGCAAGCTTGCGGTACGGGGGCTAGCGCGGTCTGTGTGGCAGGCGTGTTGACCGGTTATACAGAACGAAAAATCACCAACCATTTACTGGGAGGAACCTTGATTTTGGAATGGGACGAAACGACCGACCACGTTTACAAAACAGGGCCAGCCATCGAAGTCTTTCGGGGCATCTGGTAGGCTGGTTAAATCATCGAATCATCGAACTATCGATTTCAAAGGATACATTAAACCTGTCGATGACCGTATTGAATTGATCTCGGAACCTCACCTTTACGAATAATGCAAGCAAGGATGCAATCGACTCAGACAAACGTTTCTTGGCGACACTACTTGGCTGGACAAGTCGGTGCGATCGTGGTTCCGCAACTGTTGCGGTTGCTGGACTACCGCTTGTATCACTTTGATCGATCCGCCGATACCGCTCGACCGGAATACAACGAACACTGCATTTTTTGTTTTTGGCACGAGTATATTGGGGTGACTTTACCCAAGTGGGGACGGACTCCGTTGACCGTACTTTGTTCGCAGCATCGTGATGGTGAGTTTGTCAACCAAGTAGCCGCGGGATTGAACCTTCATATTGTTCGCGGGAGTACCAATCGAGGGGGATCGGCGGCGATCCGCCAGTTGAAAAGAAACTCGCATTTCTCCAGTATCGCGATTACACCGGACGGCCCGCGAGGCCCAAGACGGGAAATGGCGGCCGGTGCAATTTATTTGGCTTCGAAATTAAATATGCCGATTGTCCCCGTGGGGATTGGGATCGATCGCAGCTGGCGATTGAAAACTTGGGATCAATTTGCCATCCCCAAACCGGGAGCGCGCGTGCGATTGGTACTGGGGCCGAAGATTCGTATCGATGCGGGGCGAGATCGCCAGCGGCTGGAACAACATCGGCTCGGTTTTGAAACACTGATGAATGGGCTCTGCGACCAAGCTCAACTCTGGGCCGATTCCGGAGCGGCCTTGGTCGGCGATCAACCTTACTTGCGAATGCGGAACTCCAATCGCAAGCTATTTCCCGCCAAGCCAACTTCGTTAGCCAACATGACGATGATCCAGCCGGACGATTCATCTCGCCTTACCAACACTTCGGAGTACTTTAATCCCAGATACCGGGCGGCCTGAAAATAGGCAGAAGGGATGATCCCCAAAACAGACCCAAAATGTAATGGCTTGCCGATAGTTGGGGGGCGAGGAGGGCTTGCGCCCTGCCGCCACCGTTGTGGTAATCACTCGGGAGGGGCGAGCTTGCCTTCGCTATCAAGCTCGAAGAGTTCTTCGATCCAAATCCGAATATCGTTTTCGTATTCGCTGGCCAAATCACTTTTAACCAATTGCCGATGGAAGGCCGCAGCGCCTTGGTCGACTAAGTCTGCCGCTTCGGCACTGGCGAACCGCTGATTGGGATCGGGAGCGACCAAGCCTTTCAAAAAAGACATCAGCAAACTGTTGCAAGTCACCTCTTGAGGTAGCATTTGGGATAATCGTTGAGGCAACGTTTGTTTGGACTTCAGCAATTCTTGATAGTCGTTGATGCCACCAAAAATCTGGCGACCGGCCAACAACTCCAACGTCACATAGCCCAAACTGGCCAAGTCACTGCGGGGTGTATTTTCAGTTCCGCTCAACACTTCGGGAGCCGCGTAGGTTGGAGTGCAGGTACGACGATTGGGCGGGTCATCCATTTCAAACGCAGAACCGATATCAATTATTTTGGAATGCCCGGTTCGTTTGAGCATGATATTCCCTGGCTTGATATCACCATGAACAATCCCTTCGCGGTGCATCGCAGCCAACGCTTCGAGGCACTCACGGACGACTTGTACCGCGACTCCGGCTTTTAATCTGGGTTGCTCGGGGCCGGCGGTCACGACCACTCGATTGATATCCTTCCAGCGACTGGCGCTAAAACGCTCTTCGATCACGGCCAACATTCGCGTGGTCAACAATCGCCTCAAGTCAAATCCTTCGACCCGTTCCATGACCATCATGCGAATCCGATCTCGATCCAAAAAGTTTTCCACCGACAACAAGTTGTCGTGGTGGATGCGGGCCACTCGTGCCGCGATGCGGCCCATGCGACCCATGTCCGCATCGTAGTGGCTGGGCGTCGCATACCGATCTGGAGAAAACACCTTCAGCGCGACGGGCAAAGTAAAACTGTCTGAGCCTCGACGTTCGGTCAAATAGACAACGCCCTGACCACCCGCACCGAGTTGCTTTAATAGTCGCAGGTGAGTCGTCCAGCTGAGCCGCTTTTCACTGGTGATTTCATTATATCGAAACATCAGCTCCGCGCACTGATTGGTCACTTCCTCACCGTCGTGGGTGACAGTGGGAACTAAATCAGCGGAATCAGTGGCAAAAAAACTTCGATCGGTCAATTCTGAGTTCTCAATCTGGAAGGTTTAGGGAGCGTTCTAATGGTTTAGGGAGCATTCTAATGGTTGTCTTCTCAGCGGCGGCTTGGGCCTAGGTTCCCTTTCTAACCCTGAACAATTATCCCATAGTCTACCTTATTCCGACAACTTCGGTAATACGAAAGAAATATCGTGACTCATCCGGTTCAAACCGGCGGACGGTTTTTACGAAAGTAAAGGTCGATTGGATCGTTTTTCGATTGAAATTACCAAGGTATGCTGGTCTATCATAAAAAAAACGTTACCATAGAGTGACAGAAAGTGCCGTATTTTTATTCGGCCATGGGCAATCAGAAATCAGGCATTAAAGACTTGGTTGCCGTATTAGTTAAAATTAGCTACTTGGAAATGAGTGCCATGAATTATTCTGCAATGCTTCCATTCTTTGAATTGACTTCTTCTTTATTGGCTCAAGCCGCAGCCAATCAGGGCGACACAGCGGCACTGGATCGGTTCTGGGTCGTTTTGTTTTGGGTAATTTTGGCAGTCGTCGGATTATTTTTTCTGGGAATTGGCCTGGCATTTTTGACCTATGGGAAACTGTGGTTCCAGGCCTGGATGTCGAGTGCCAATGTGAGCATGATGAGTTTGATTGGAATGCACTTTCGAAGAGTACGAGCTCAGGTGATCGTAACGGCAAAAATTATGGCCCGACAGGCCGGGATCGATATCAGCAAACGAGGTGGAATTTCTACCGACATGCTAGAGGCCCATTATTTGGCGGGGGGTGATGTGATGCGCGTGATCCATGCCATCATCGCAGCCCAACGAGCTAACATCGATTTGGGGTTCGACCGCGCTGCAGCAATCGACTTGGCAGGCCGCGACGTTTTAGATGCGGTCAAGACCAGTGTCTATCCCAAAGTGATTGATTGCCCCGATCCGGCTCGCAGTGGCAAAGCGGTTTTAAGTGCGATGGCCAAGGACGGGGTGGAATTAAGAATCCGTGCTCGCGTGACCGTGCGGACAAATTTAGAGCAATTGATTGGCGGTGCGACTGAAGAAACGATCATTGCCCGGGTCGGTGAGAGTATCATCTCTTCAATCGGATCTTCCGATCGGCATCAGGATGTATTGGAAAATCCGGATCGAATTTCGCGAGCGGTTCTCGAACGTGGGCTCGACGCCCACACCGCGTTTGAGATCGTGTCGATCGATATTGCCGACATCGACGTCGGAGAAAATATCGGTGCTCGTTTGCAAGTCGATCAAGCCGAGGCCGATACGCGAGTTGCTCAAGCGGCGGCTGAAAAACGTCGCGCCGAAGCGATTGCCCGTGAACAAGAGATGACCGCCGAGGTTTCCGCTCGCCGGGCCGCCCTGATCGAGGCCGAAGCCAATGTTCCCCGCGCAATCGCCGCAGCGTTCCGGGCCGGAAATATCCGTCCGGCGACTACCAACTGACGGGAAATTGTTGCTGCCAATGACCAATTATTGGTTGATGAAATCGGAGCCAGATTGTTTTTCGATCGATGATCTGGCGAACAGTCCCAACAAAACAACTTGTTGGGATGGCGTTCGCAATTATCAGGCACGCAATTTTATTCGTGACCAGATCAAAAAGGGAGACTTGGTGCTGTTCTATCACTCCAATGCAAATCCGCCTGGAATTGCCGGATTGGCTACTGTGGTGAAAGAGGCCTACCCCGACCTAACCGCTTTTGATCCATCGCAAGCGCACTATGATCCAAAATCTAAACATGAATCGCCAACTTGGTTTATGGTTGATGTCAAATTCAAAAAGAAGTTCAAGCGTTTACTGAGCTTAAATGAACTTCGGCAAGTTCCCGAATTGGAAGACATGGTCATGTTGCAAAAAGGATCTCGACTCTCCGTTCAACCCGTGACGAAATT
>JBGTHU010000082.1:0-3971 GCA_041745975.1 Mariniblastus sp. | reverse complement strand
AGTTAAACGACTTCTCGCTTCAGACGGCTGAAATGTTACAAAATAATAAACTTGCGTTGCTTCGATTTTGAAATTCTAAACTGAGCGTTAAGTTATAGGTCGAATCGATTACTTCCCCATTATGGGTATTGGCAGCCCTTTGGAGAAAATAAAGCCGTTGTCAATTTCGATAGATTGTCTATGTGCTTTTGGTGTTCAGTTGCTAAGAAATTAGCTACCTAGTTGCCCACTGGAGATGCCTTTTGTATTGATTCCAATCGAGCAGCCGAATGGCCTTGATTTTGGATCTGCAGCAGACGCTGCCGCAACTGTTCGACAATTTGGGGATGTTGGGCCGCCAGATTGTCGCGTTGGCCTAAATCAATCTTCAGGTTATACAACTCAACCGGCAGTTCGTCATCTTGAGGATAACCGTGCCGTTTCTCCCAGTCAACGTTTCGACTTGATACGTATCCGTCCCGGGAATCAATTAACAGCCAGTGCTCATCTCGAATACCGTAACGATTGGGGCTGGTGTTGTGAACATGGGAAGTTCGAACCGAATCAACTTTCCCTCGCCACAAGGGGGTCATATCGTTTGAATCCACCGCTGCAGAATCGGGCAATTCATAATCGATTATCGCAGCCAGGGTTGCCATGAGATCAATCTGCGAGACCAACGCATCGCAGACTCGACTCGAAGGGAATTCATCCGGCCAGCGAACGATCAAGGGAACTCGGTGCCCCCCTTCATAGAAGTCTCTCTTTAATCCCCGCAACGGGTGCGAAGACCAGTGTCCAAATTTAACGTCGCGGGCATAGGCGTAGTGTTCGGCTCCGTTATCAGCGGAAAAAATCACCAAAGTATTATCCGCTTTTCCACTCTTCTCCAAAGCATCTAATAATTGGCCAATCGAATGATCCGTCTCGTAGACAAAATCGCCATAAGCCCCGGCCTGGGATATACCATCAAATTGATCGTTCGGTATGATCGGGGCGTGAGGCGACGGATAAGAAAAATAAAGAAAAAAAGGTTGGTCCGATTCCTGACGAGACAGAATGTATTCCACTCCTCGTTGAGTGGTGACGGGGATGTTCTGATACGGATCCCAGTCGGATACCATCGGCCCCGGACGACATTCCCAATTTCCCTCTTTGATCGGTTTCCAGAGTTTCGTATCCATCATCTTATCAGGGACTTCAACCACTCGGTCATTTTCAATCCAGCAGTAGGGAGGAAAATTAATTACTGAGTCACCGAAGTAAGTATCGAAGCCACGAGCCGTTGGTCCGCCGGGGATCGACTGAGACCAATCGAAAGCCTCGGGCCCCCAACCACCACGTCCTTCCTCCCCACGTGGCATCGCGCCTGGTTGTTTGATCGCCTCCCAATCCCAGCCTAAATGCCATTTCCCAATCGCCGCCGTTGAGTACCCTCGCTGTTGCAACATTTTGGGGATCGTCAATTGATCTGTTTTGAAAACAGAGGGTCCAAAGGCGCTGACAATCCCGTGAAAATCACGCCAATGGTATTGGCCGGTCAACAGAGCATAGCGACTTGGCGTGCAGATCCCCGAGGAACTGTGGGCGTCGGTAAACCGTATCCCCTGACTGGCAAGCAGATCCAGGTTGGGAGTGGGAATTTTGGAATCGGGATTGTAACAGGGTAGATCACCATACCCTAAATCGTCGGCATACAGCACTAAAATATTTGGCAACGCTGATCTTGAGTGCCGAGGATTGTCAAAAGCGATCACATCTTGGCTGACGACACCCCAGATCAAGCAGATTAAAATCGCAGCGATTCGTTTTTTGGAAACCAATCGGTCTCCTTCGCACCCATATCGAAATAGTGAATTGCATTTATCCACCAACATTAATATTTCCCCCGCGTCTGTTTTAAGCTCAGTTTAGTTTAAAGCCCAATGATATGCAGGACAAGCCTGCTGGATTTTAACTCAAGCTACCATTAGCTATCTGCGATAACCAGTGGTATTGAGCCAGAAGTATCGAGTTTTATCCAAAAAATTCCTCAGTTCACAACTCAATCAACGAATCAAAATATGTTGCCTCGATTAACACCATTTCACCATTCCAGCCATGGCCTTCCCACATTTTTGGCCGATTTTGTATTGCGACAAATTCTCATGAACGATTAAAAACTTTTTCAGCTTGAGTCTTTATTAAAAAAAAACGGTAAACTAGGCTTTGTTTTATCGAAACCTGACTCTTTCCTGGCAGCGATTTAAGGGGCCGCCCGGTTTTGAAACAAGGGCTAATCACGGTTCGGCAAATTAAAGTCTTGGCATTCAGATATCGAGGGATGTTTCTGTATTTGCGAGTTTATCAATAGGAGATTGGCAGCCTAAACATGAGTGAGCAACTTACCATCGTTTTACCGACCTATAACGAAATCGAAAACTTACCTCGCTTGGTTTCGGCCATTTGGCAGGTACTGCCGCAAGCGAGTATCTTGGTGGTCGATGATAATTCACCCGACGGAACGGGGAAGTGGTGCCAGCGAGCGAAACAAGACAACCCAAGATTGGAAGTGCTGCATCGACCCGGCAAGCAGGGATTGGGAGCAGCCACCCTGGCTGGACTGCAACTTGCATTGCAATCGGACGCGAGTTTCATTGCCACAATGGACGCGGATCTAAGCCACTCCCCAGAATTTCTATTGCCGATGTGGGATGCAATTAAGTCCAACACCGACTCATGCTGCGCCGGTGTGATTGGAAGTCGCTATGTGGCAGGCGGGAAGGTTGTGGGTTGGCGCGTCCAGCGACGTTGGGCGTCTTGGGCCACCAATCAGTTTTCCCGTTTCTGGTTGGGGTTGCCAACCTGTGACAACAGTGGTGCCTTTCGGATCTACCGCGCATCCGCTTTACAAAAAATCGAATTGGCCTCGATACGGAATCTGGGCTACGGCTACTTGGAAGAAATCCTTTGGCGATTAAAACAAAGCGGCCTGTCCTTTATCGAGTTCCCCATTACTTTCACCGATCGAGTCGCAGGGAAATCGAAAGTCAGTTCGATGGTCGCGATTAAAAAGTTTTGGGAAATCGCTCGCGTCCCTTTCACCCGCCAACGGTAACCGAGTGACATACCGTAGAACACAAGACTGGTCGTCGGTCGTCGAACTTGTTGTCTAATTGAGCACCAACCATTTCTTCGGCGCATTGGGAAAGGCGGTGGCGCTGAATTGCGGTGGCGCTGAATTCTTCAGTGGAATGTCCAAAATTTAGGCGAACGACCTCTGAACAGGGAGCGGCGTTGTAGAAAATAAAAATTTATTTCCCGCTCCTCTATTCTTCAAAAGTGGAAAATTAGCTAAATTGTTAACGTTATGAGATTAATTTTAATAGTATTGTTGCCTTTTCTTGGCGCGCTGTTGCCGATGTTGCTTGCGCGGGCCGGAAGACGTATCTGCGCCGTGGGCACGGGTTTATTCACGTTAATAGCGTTGGCCCTATTGGTGACTTTCGGGCCCGAAGTGATCGCTGGCAATCCCGCCGAGGTCGCTTGGCCCTGGATCGAATCTCTGGGGATGAATTTCGAATTTCGCATCGATGGACTGGCTTTGTTGATGGCCGGGCTGATTTTAGGGATCGGCTTGTTGATCATTATTTATGCCAAGTACTACTTGGGGGCCAGTGAACCCGTTGGCCAATTTTTTACCTATTTGTTGCTGTTCCAAGGTGCGATGGTGGGGATTTCCCTGTCAAACAACTTGTTGTTGTTGTTGATTTTTTGGGAATTGACAAGTTTGGCCTCATTTTTGTTGATCGGTTTCTGGCGGCACTTGGAAGCCGGGCGGCAGGGGGCCAGAATGGCCTTGGTCGTGACTGGCTCAGGTGGATTGGCTCTGACCGGTGGCCTGTTGTTGCTGGGACATATCGCGGGAAGTTACAATATTCAAGAAGTCATCGCCAATGCGGAAGTGGTCAAGGCATCGCCTTGGTATCCTTTAATGCTGGTTCTAATTGCTC
>JBGTHU010000081.1:0-5857 GCA_041745975.1 Mariniblastus sp. | reverse complement strand
CCGGCGGTGAGCAGCAGAGATACTTGTTTGGGCAGGTTTCTTTATGCGGTAACCGGCGGATTTTTTTGTTGGCTTGATTTGCGACAGGTAGGTCGCTGCGGCCTGTTAAAATTTCGTATGAATTTGTAATTAGAGTATTTGTTTAATGAACGCCAATGAAGTTTTGCGACTTGTTGATTCGCTCCATCGTGAGAAAAACATCGAAAAAGAGGTTGTTTTTGTTGCGATCGAGTCGGGGTTGATGTCGGCGGCTCGCAAGTATTTTGGTGAAGAGGCGGACATTGAATTCATTATTGATCGCCAGTCGGGTGAGATCGCGGGGCGTAACGGCCAGGAAGCACTTGACTATGAGGAAACGATTGGTCGGATCGGAGCTCAGACGGCCAAGCAGGTGATTATCCAAAAGGTTCGCGAGGCGGAACGGGATGCCTTGGTGGAGGAGTTTAGTGCGTTGGTGGGCGATATTGTTACTGGTACCGTGCATCGCAACGAGCGGCGAATTGTTACCGTGACTCTCGGGTCGGTCGAGGCGATCTTGCCGAAGGGGGAGCAGATCCCTGGCGATTCGTTTCAGCCGGGGGATCGGTTGCGAGCCCAAGTGGCCGAGGTTAAGCCGCAGGGGAGTCGCGTCAAGGTAGTGCTCAGTCGTGCTCGGCCGCTGTTCGTTCAGCGTTTGTTTGAATCAGAGATTCCCGAAATTGCCGATGGTGTGATAACGATCAATTCCGTTTCGCGAGAGCCTGGGTTTCGGTCAAAAGTGGCTGTTACGAGTTCCGACTCCAAGGTTGATGTGGTGGGGGCCTGTGTTGGGGTCCGCGGTAACCGAATCAAAGTCGTAATTGACGAATTGGGGGGGGAGCGAATTGATATCGTTCCCTGGGACGAAGATCCAATGCAGTTTATTGCCAATGCTCTCAAACCGGCCGAGGTGGATGAGGTTATCCTCTGTCAAATGATGGGACGGGCGATTGTGTTAGTGGGCGAAGATCAATTGTCGTTGGCTATCGGCAAGCGAGGGCAAAATGTTAGGCTTGCCAGTCGGTTGTGCAATTGGGACGTCGAGATTTTGACGCAGGGAGAGTTGGAAAAGCAGATCGATCGAGCGGTTCAAGGGTTTTGTAAGATTCAAGGTGTTGACGAGGATTTGGCCAATTTGCTGGTGGGAGAAGGCTACTTATCCTACGGCGATTTGTCGGTTATCGAGCCCGATGATCTGATGCGAATGGCTAACTTGACAGAGGAACAGGTCGAAAAAATCACCAGCCGGGCTGATGAACTGGCTGAAATGCAAGAGAAAAAGGACGAAGAGGAAAAGCGGGTCAAGAAGGCGAAGATCGAATTGGCCAAGGCGGCCGAAAAAAGTCGCTCGGCTCAAGCCAGGCGTCAAGTTGACACGAGTCAGTCCGATGTGACTCCGCAAGCCGAAGCCACTGGTGAGATGGAAGTTGATTCCTCGGCCGGTCCGCTGGCTGAGGTCCCCAGTAGCGACACGGTCGAGGGTGACTCTTTGGCGGAGGCTGATTCGGGTGTTGCTCATCAGCAACCCGCCCCCGCTTCCGCAGAAGGTTCTCATGAGAGTTCCGATGAGAGTTCCGATGAGAGTTCTCGCGCTTCGCAAGCTGATGGCGATAGCCAAGGAGCGGGCGCGGGTGCGGTTGAAGAGGTCGGGGGCAGTCGAGCTCCGACTGATAAGGTTGTAGTTGCCTCCGATGGGGTTGCCTCCGATGGGGTTACCGAAGGTGGAGTTTCCGAAGGTGGAGTTTCCAAAGGTGGAAGTGGGACTTGATTGGGATGTTTAACCAATCCAGTTTTTTAGTTGACAGGCTGCCGTTAAAGGTGGTTGAGTTTTTTTATTTTAGAGGAAGGCGATTCAAGTGCCGTTACGCATTTACGCGTTTGCCAAAGAGTTGGGGTTGGACAATAAGCAGTTGCTGGATATTTGCGAGAATGCAGGTGTCGAAGGTAAGGGGTCTGCGCTAGCGAGTCTCGATGATGTTGAAATCGAGACCATCAAGAACTATCTCAAGCGACAAGAGAAATCTTCTTCGCCGTCATCATCTGGCGGTACTGCCACCCCGCCGCCGATGCGGCCCCCTAGCGTTCGCGGAATCCGTAAGATCACAGAGATCTCGGCGCCCAAGGCGGGCAGGGTCGATGCGGAATCAGGCTCGAATGCGATCAGTGACGACTCTGGAAAGATCGATACGTCCCGCGATTCTCAGGTGAGTTCGGGTGCGACCGAGCCATCGGCGGCGGTACCCTCTTCAACCGATGGGGCTGTCGATTCGGCGGTTGCCAGTTCGTCCCTCGAAGAAAAGCCCGATACATCGCTCGCTTCGGATGCGTCACAAGCTGACTCCAAGCCACCGGTAAAAAGTCGTGTTAATGCGTTGCTTGATCGTTTACGAGGCAAGTCGGATACTGTTGGTGAAGACGCGGGCAGCCCTGCTAAAGAGCTTCGATCGGAAAGCCCTGCGTCAGCCAAGGCTACTCCGCAAGTTGCTGAAACGCCGACCGCGCTCCATTCAGCGGAGGCCCCGACGATCGGCCAGCAAACCGCGACGTCTCTGGGAGAAGATGATAAAGGATCAGCACCCGGAGTGCCCGCACCGGCTAAACCTGTCGGCCCATTGGCCCGTGCCAATCGAGGAATGCCGACACCCAAGCGCCCCATTGAGATCAAGCGTAATCCGAGTATGCTTGATTTGGATAAGGTCGCTCGGCAAGGGAGTGAACCCCCTCGAAAGGCCAAAACGACCAAGCCTAAAAAGTCGGCAGTTAATATTAATCTGGCGGCCATGCCGGAGGTCAAGCAACCGAGTTTAAAGAAGCGAGAGGCCGAGGAGAAAGTTCAGAAGCCAGACATTGCACTCCCGCAGGAGGCGATCGCCCAAGCGCGCGTGGGGGCTGCACCACTCGAGTCGTTCACCAAATCAAACAAGAGCAAGCTAAAGAAAAAAGGGCGTGGCAAGGACGATGTGCCCGAAGAGGCGGCCGAGGCTCCAGGTTCCGCAAAGCGGCCCCGTCGTGATCGCCGCGATGGTGCTGAAGAAGAGCGCCCACTTGGATTGCGGCCTCAGCGACCCGGTTTGGCCGGGCGTCGTGGAGGGTTTAGTCGCCGAGGCGAATCGGGACGGATGTTCAGTCGCCGCAGCGGGGTTAGCACCGCCGCTCCCAGGAAAGATAAAGTGGTACTGGAACTGCCCTGTACCGTTCGTGAGTTCTCCGAAGCGACCGGTGTGGCCGCGGTAAAAGTCATTTTGGAAGTCCAGTCTCTCGGGGCTGAAGGAGTTCGGTCAATCAACTCGATGATCGATGATGACTTGGTTGAATTGTTGGTAATGCAAATGGGATTGGAAGTCGATATTCGAGGGGCCGAGTCGCTGGAAGAATCGATTATGGCCGAAGTCACCCAAGATGATGACCCCGATTCACTTAAGCCCCGTGCACCAATCGTAACCTTTTTGGGACACGTCGACCACGGCAAAACTTCGTTGCTGGATGCCCTGATTGGTATCGATGTTGTCTCGGGAGAGGCTGGGGGAATCACCCAGCATATTCGGGCCTACGAAATCCACAAAGGGGATCGCAAGATCGCGTTCGTGGATACACCCGGTCACGAGGCATTCACTGAGATGCGGGCCCGCGGTGCCAATGTGACCGACATCGCGGTGTTGGTCGTGGCCGCCGATGACGGTATCATGCCCCAAACCGAAGAGGCCATCAGCCACATTCGTGCCGCTGGAGTGCCCATCATTGTGGCACTCAATAAAATCGATTTACCGGGAGTGACCCCTGACAAGGCAATGCAGGATCTCGCTGCCCACGATCTGTTGCCCAGTGAGTGGGGCGGTGAAACCGAAGTGATTAAGACCAGTGCCATCACACGGCAAGGCCTCGATGAGTTGATGGAAATTATCTTGTTCACCGCAGAAATTAACGAATATAAAGCCAACCCAGACCGGGCGGCGTTCGGTACTTGTCTCGAAGCGGAACAGCAAGCCGATCGTGGGGTCGTCACCAAATTAATCGTGCAGGGCGGAACGCTTAAAGTCGGGGATAATATTGTCTGCGGCTCGGCTTTCGGACGGGTCAAGGCAATTCATGACACCCTCAGACCAGCTCGCCGAATGGATGAAGCAGGGCCCTCGACACCCGTCAATGTGACTGGTTTTGATGTCGCTCCAGGAGCCGGAGACAAATTCTACGTTGTCGATGATATTGGCAAAGCCAGAGAGTTGGCCGAGGAACGACGTCACCAAGGTACTGTCCAGCGGGTCGGAGGGCGGACCACGCGGACTTCGCTGCAAGATTTCCAAAGCTTGCTCGACACGGGAGATCTCTCCGGCACCGCCGGAGAAGTCGTTACCTTGAATTTGATTATCCGAGCCGATGTGCGAGGTTCGATCGAGGCGATTCAAAAAGAACTGGGTAAAATCTCTCACCCCGAAGTTGAAATTCGAGTGATTCAGGCTTTGCCCGGTGGAGTCACCGTCGCCGATGTCCGCTTGGCAGATGCCTCCAATGCGGTGATCGTTGGCTTCAACGTTGTCGCTGATGAAACCGCCAGAAACTTGGCCGAAGAACTCAGTGTCGAAGTTCGACGTTACGATGTGATCTACAAAATCACCGATGATTTGAAAGCGACCCTGGAAGGCCGTTTGAAACCAGAAGAACAAATTGTCGAAGTCGGTATGGCCATGATTTTGCGAGTCTTTGGAGTCAGTAAAGTTGG
The DNA here is from genome assembly GCA_041745975.1 of Mariniblastus sp. Classification (GTDB taxonomy): domain Bacteria; phylum Planctomycetota; class Planctomycetia; order Pirellulales; family Pirellulaceae; genus Mariniblastus. The sequence goes on along the minus strand of JBGTHU010000081.1, from coordinate 1,122 downwards.
CAATATCGCGGGTTGCCGTGTGATGCGTGGCAGTATCGAACGCGATTGCCGGATGAGAATCATTCGAGACAGCCGTGTCATTGGGGATTACTTAATCGAATCGCTTAAGCGTGAAAAAGATGACGCGAAAGAGGTGCAGCGCGGGATGGAATGCGGTATCAGATTGGCTGGGTTTAACGACATCAAAGAAGGCGATACGCTGGAAGCTTACAAAATTAAAGAAGTGGCTCGAACCTTGTAGGCGGTAGGTGGTCCCTCCTTGCAAACGATTGTTCAGTTGATAGGTATTATTTTATGAGTTCACGTCGCGTATTGAAAGCTGCCCAAGCCATTCGAGAAGTTGTCAGTATGGCAATCTTGACCGAAATCAAAGATCCACGAGTCAGCGATGTCACCGTGACCTTTGTCGAGGTCTCCCCCGATATGCGGGCCGCCAAAGTCCATGTTTCAGTGATGGGGGATGAAAAAAAACAACAGCTGTGCTTGCGCGGGCTGCAGAATTCGGCTGGATTCCTGCAAAGTAAAGTTGGCAATCGCATCGAAACTCGCTACATCCCTCGAATTCAATTTGAGCTCGATCAAGGAATTAAGAACTCGATGATCGTTACCCGCATCTTAGAAGAAGTGCTGCCCAAGGACCCGCAAGACTCCCAAACATCCCTAAAGGATTTTGGAGATGATTTACCGGAACACTCCCCAGCAAACGCTCCGCTTAATCCGCGAGAAAGAGATGATGCTTGATTCGCGTAAAACCCGTCGGCCTTCCAAAATCAGCCTCGACTAGCTTGGCCGTGCTGCGGGTTTGCAGGTTGAATCCGGATTTGACAATTGAGCCTGTTTTTCCGAGCAAGCCCGTGTTGACGTAATTGAGGTTGTCAAACCGCCAAATTTAATATCCATTTCCAATCATTTTTGCTTACTGAATTCCACAACTATGAAACCGACAAAGGCCCTTTCTCGATCCGATCTGATCTCCGCGTTGGCTAAATTCTGCCAAAAAGAATATCCTCCGATTAAACCTTCGTCGGATCGATCAGTACTGGAACATATGCTGTATGGTTGCTGCTTGGAAAATTCGCCCGATGATGCCGCGGATGAAGCGTTTGCCAAATTGCAAGAAAA
>JBGTHU010000080.1:0-5157 GCA_041745975.1 Mariniblastus sp. | reverse complement strand
CGGGGATAAAATTTTATGGACGATGTTCTTTTCAGGAACTGTTCCTAATACGTTACCGGCCCAGATTTTATCTCCCGGCTTGCAACTGGGTGTGAATTCCCATTGTCGATCTTGATCCAGCGGTTCCAAATCATGGCCTCGTTTGAGGAAGAAGCCATCGCGTTCCGCCAAGGTGTCCAGTGGGTTTTGCAAACCATCATAGATTACACCCAACATGCCCGGGCCGAGTTCGACTGACAGCAGTTGTCCCGTCAATTCGACGTGGTCACCATGCCGCACCCCATAGGTCTCCTCGAAAACCTGCAAGTCAGCAACACGATCGTAAATTCGCAAAACTTCGGACTTAAGACGATCTTCACCCACGATCACGTATCCGACTTCATTTTTCATGATCGGGCCGCCATCGGTTTCCACCGTTACGATATTTCCGTTGACTCCAATCACACGTGCTGTGGTGCCGATTGGTGAGGTGGATTTGTTTTTATTTGAAGAGATGAGCATACTCACCGAGTGTCTCCGTTAACATAGTTTGAAATCGTTGCCGCCCCGCTTCGGCATCGCGTGTAGTCCAGCGATCAATGATCTCCCAGCGGGCCAGATAAAATAATACTGATTCGAATGAAAATGTGTACGCTTCAGCCATGCGGGAATAGGTTCGATAGTTCACTTCAAACAAAAACCGTTGAGCCGAAAGGGCGTCTCCTGCAGCCAGGCAAGCATCAAATTTGGCAATCCAATCGAAGTGTCCTTGCAATTGGAATTCTGGGTGCTGATAGTTCCGATGAACATGTTCGACCCAGCGTCCCATTCCAACGGGTGCCGGAAGTCCAGCTCTACGATGTCGCAGGGCCGTGATAATCGTTCGAGTATCCATCCGAAACGTGATCAATTCACGTAGCGCCTGGTTGGTAATTTCCAACATCAATTGATCGTATGTTTCAATAACGTCTTGATCTTGCCGATCGATGACTTGTCGGTCCCATTGAGTGAAGCTTATCCATTGCTCGACCACGGCTGAATCGGTGGCATCTAACATTTTTAAGCGTTCCATCAGTCTTGGACGCGTGATCGGTACCCGATCGACATCGAAGTGTGGAGGTAAACCTGGCAGGCTGGCCACTAAAGCATAATAGGATCGACTGCGCATCGAATTGGATATCCTTAAGTTTCCTTCTGCATCACGGCGCGATACCTAGGTACCAAGTACTCCAACAAAACGGTGGTGATTGTTTGATCCGTCAATTCCAATTGAACATCATCTTCGACGATTTGAATCTTGACCCCACTGTCATTGTCGTGGGACACGGTAAACTCGAGACCGTCGCGGAGTAGGTCGGCGGTCAGCCCCAGCACAAACGCGGCCAAAGAACCAGGCTGTACGTCTTTGAGTTCATTTTGCAAATCCTGTTCGGAGACTTGGCCTGCGGGAAGCACCAATCGAAAATGCTTGCCCGAATCTGCCGGGCGCGCCTTGGCGGCGATTTCCAGAATCATTTGCTCCAGCAATTTCGGATCGGAAAGCTTGTGCTTGACCAATCGATTCAGCCGCACTTTAAATTCTTCATAGCATGCTTCACGAACACGCAGGACTACATCTCGACTGGCCAAACGCAGTGCCGCTTCGCCATTTTCTTCGATTGACTTGGCTTCTTTGCGAGCGTCTGCCAAGATTTGTTCGGCCTCCGACTTTGCGCTGTCTAACATTTCCATCGCCTTGACTCGCGCTTCGGCCATCAACCGCTCCGCTTCACTTTTTCCCGAAGTAACTCCCTCATCTCTGAGCCGATCAATTAAATCTTGAACCCCACTGGTGTGGAGTGGCGAATTGGTATCCGTTGCCATAATTAGATCGACTCCTTGCTGAGAGTAATGGGATTCTCAAGATCGAAGATGCCATCCCGATCATTCATAAGTGAGACTTCTTCAGTTGGCGTGATGTTTTCCGTATTGGTCGGTCCGGTCGATCCAATTCCCTTGGGCAAGTCACCCGAAAGCACCAAAGCAAAGATAAACGCGAACACAGCGAATCCTTCCACGATTGCCGCAGGAGCAATCGACAAACCAAAAATTTCCGGCTTGTGTTTACTGACATTGATCGCTGAGGCACAACAAGCTCCTTGGTACATGGCACTGAACATCAATGCCACCCCGCAGAGGGTACCAATGGCGAATAATCCCGTGCCATTTTCCGGAGTGATAATTCCCACGTTTTTTAGAGTGAACATCACGACGATCCCGTAAATGATTTGGGAGGATGGCAACGCCGAAAGACCGACAAAGCGACCGTAGCCGCTCTCAACATCCAGCATCGCACCGCAAGCCGCTTGACCTGCCCGGGCGCAACCGATAATACTTCCCACCGCGCCTAACGCTGTTGGAGCGAATAATCCTATCCAACCCAACAGGATATAAAAATTTTCCATTAACTAACCTGCCTTTTTGCTAAATGGCCGAAACGGATACCCTTCTTCCGTCAGGCTCCAATTAAAAAATTCAATACAATTCAAACGCAAACCATGGACCACACCGCCCATGATCCCCAATAATATGTTAACTCCGTGACCGATTACCAAAATCATAATCGCCAACAGGAAACCTAAACCCTGTACTTCCTGCACCCCGGCGGCCAATTGATTAAATGTCACCGCCAGCTGAGCACTTGCCAGTCCCAATGCAAACAATCGAAGATAACTCAAGGTATCACCGAAAGCCTTGGTAACATTGGTCAGCCCCAAAAATCCATCGAGAATCCTCCAGCCCCAATCGCTCACCTTCAACGAAAAAAGTGGGCGGGAACTACTGAATAAAAACACCATACTCAATCCGACCAGCAGAGCTACCAGTCCTGATTGACGCAGAAACGGTTGCCATAATTCGGCAGGTTGCCCGACCCCTTGGCCCAACCAAATCGCTGCTTTGTTTTCGGGAGCAGTAAACAACCCGAACACAAACCCACCGCTGATGGCAAAAGCCCATCCCAGCGAGCAAAGTGCTTGCGAACTACCCATAAAACGCCAAGCATTGATCAGGTTTGCCAAGCTCAAGTGAAAAACACCAATCGCCAGCGACAACATCATCATCGCATCTTGGTGAGACGTCAATGGTTGGCCTTCGACTTTAAGTTGAATGCGATCAAAACCGGGGGGAGTAACTCCGAAAAAGCTACCAATGGCGACTCCATAGGCAACTGTGGCAACCACCAACGCGACCAACATCAAGCGAAATTCTCTTAATTTTTCCGTTGCTGACAGTTTTTTCCAAAAGAATGCCAATAAAATTCCCATGATCAATCCATAGGCTGCATCGGACATGATCATTGCAAAAAACAGTGCGAATGAAAAATACATGATCCAAGTCGGATCCCAAGCTTGATAAGAGGGAGTGATATAAAAAGTGACTGCGCCCTCGGCACCGGCAACCATCCTTGGATTTTCCAATAGTGTTGGCGGACTTTCGCCCGCAGCGGGTGCGACGACGGTCATTGCCAGCCCAAACTTTTTCGCAAATGCCTCCAATTCGGCAACTGCAGACTTGGGAGCCCAAGCCTGCAGGGCAAACAAATCATGATCGCCAAACATCCGATCGACCGCTTCTTCGCGAGCCAATTCATCATCGGCATAATCGCGATCGCGTTCCAGCAGCGTCAACCAGCGTGTCATGGCGACGCGATCCCAATGCAATGTCTCCAGTTCTTGTTCGACCGAGGCCAGTCGCTGTTTCAATTCCGATAATGGCCGTCGATCCAACGAGGTGCGATTCAACGGCAGATCGGGTTCGGAGTCGCTGACCACCACCACATAGACAAATTGGCGATCCTGATTTATCACCTGCCATACCAGACTGGACTCCCGAAACAAATCCATTTGATGCCGTGGGACTTGGTAAAACCAAATCATTAAATTGTCGATATGGCTCAAATGGGGAAGCTGAAATTCGCCAAACGGTTCCATTAACTCGATATTTTTTTTCAACAGATCTTTTTCATCATTCAATGCCGTTTTATGCTCGCGATTTTGCAATGTTTCACGGGCTACCGCCAGGCAATTATGGTGTCGATTCGAACCGTACTCTTTTTGTTGGTTGGGATTAAAAACCGGGCTGGATTGAAGATAGTTGATGGCTTCATTGACGGTGGCCTGCTCTTTTTTCTCTCTCACTTTGCGAGGGCCTTTGCCAGGCAAGTCAATCAAATGCAGGCAGCCCAAACGCTGGAGTTCCTTTACAACACGTTCCCGATCATTGGCTAAGCCGTAGAAGGTCACTTTTTGCAACTTGACGATGGGCATGGTGGTCTGAAAGGTCTTTGAATCGAGGGCTGTCGGGGATGTTAAATAATGTCGGGTTGAGATTCCGGATTTAAAGTTGCTGGGATTTGTTTTTGGCAATCTTGGATCGCACCACTGCGGCGCGTTCCTGATCGGACAGAAAAATCACAATCTTTCGAATGACAGCTTCGGCTTGCGGAATTAATACTTTTTCGAACAAATTAACTCGTTGGGTAATTTTTCTCGACGCGTATTCAAGTAGCTTGACCCGTTCTCGTCGCACCTGCAATAGCACGTCATTTTCGGCCATTGCTTTCAAGTCTTCGATCAACAGATCGACCCAAAATGGCATCACCATACGTGAATAATCGGCCACGCTGAAGGAAACCTGATCGGCAACCGGCAACCGGGTGCCTACCAGATTTTCCTCGGAAATTTGCACTGAAGAAATTTGAATTAAGCTGGCCAGGTTCCGTGTCCGCGCTGTCGTGCTGCCCAACAACGGATAAATTTTATCGAGTTTACTCTCCAGTTCGGAGCGCTGCTGTTCCGCTTCTTCCAGTTCCCGCCGGGCTTTTTTTAATGCCACCAACAATTGCTGCCGCTTCAAATCGAGAGACGGCAAAAATTTTTTAAACGTCTTCAGTTGATCTCTTTGATATTTGAGTGTCGTTTTGTTAAGTGCCAGTGACATCGTTGAGCCTGTTGGAAATAAATCGAGTAGTCAGATTTCTAAAGGACATTCAAATTTGCGTTCGTAGCCCCGTTCGTAGCCCTATTCGAACTCGCTTCCGTCGCAACTGTTTTGGGGAAGTATTTATCCAATAGATGATCCCGCATCAACAATTCATGAGGCTCAAAACACTCTGCCATCGTTTGCCAACACAAATCC
>JBGTHU010000079.1:0-1540 GCA_041745975.1 Mariniblastus sp. | reverse complement strand
GAGTTGTTAACTTTCCAGCGGCTTTACTTTATTTTTAAATGAAGGTGTTGATTCGTCTCACCGAAGAAAATGAAAGATATATTATGCGTCCGTATTTAATTTGGTTCGATCGCGGTTGGTTTGCGCGAACGATTTGTTGTTGTGGTGGTTTGAGCTTGGTAGTGGTGGCGAACTGTTTGTTGGACATCCAGTTCAGTTGGGCTCAAGTTGAAGCCTCACAAAATGAGACAGTGAAAGCAGAAACGATTGAAGTCGATTCGCAGAATAGTCCTTTTCGGTTCGTCGATCATCCGGGCCAATATCTTGACATTGAACTACGCAATCAAAAAAAAGTTCGACTGGTATATCAACGACGCGATGGATCCAATGAGGCGAGTCATTATCTCACATACAAACCCTTTCATCAGATTTTTGATCCTGCACAGGGGACGACATTGTTGACCAGCGGCGTTCATCCGCTGGAAGAAAATCCTCAGTTTCCTCATCACCGCGGTCTTTTCTTTGGATTCAACAAAATCCAGTATGGTGACTTGAAGGCGGATACCTGGCACTGTACCAACAATGTCTATACTCAAGTCGAAAGTATCTCGGAGCGATCGACGCATGACGACCATTGCCGTCTGACGACCGTGATCGGTTGGTATGGGCCGGATGGATCGAAATTTGCGGAGGAGAACCGCACTGTGATTTTGTACGATCATGCCGACGGAATCTTGCTAGATTGGTTTACGGAATTAACAACCGATCAAGAGTGGGTCACTTTAGATGGCGATCCACAACATGCGGGTTTCCATTTTCGGGCCAATCAAGAAGTTGCAAAATCAACCGTCAAGCAGACTTGGTATGTACGACCGGATGGCGTTGGTTTACCGGGAGAGACAAGAAACTGGAACCCGCAAAACAGAGACTCCAAAACGATCAACCTCCCCTGGAATGCAATCAGTTTCATGGTGGCGGGCCGTCGATTTTCCGTACTTCGTATCAGTCACTCGGAAAACCCTGGGGAAACTCGAGGCAGTGAACGGGACTATGGGCGGTTTGGGGACTATTTCGAATATCAACTGACCCCTTCCAATCCGTTGAGGCTGAAATATCGTCTCTTCGTAACCGAAGGGGAACTGAGTGTCGATCATGCGGTAGCGCTGGCTGCCGAATTTCGCCAAACGGAAGGTGGAGATTAGCGTTCCAACCGCTTTTCGATCCTGTTTGATGGCAACCGCGATCAAACAGCAGAAGGAATCATGGGTAAAAGAATGTTTTTAAGATATCGCGTTCCGCTGGTCTCCCCTTGAGCACTACTTTTCTCGATATGCGAGCTCGCATCGAGTATCAATTTGTCATCACTTCGTAAATCAGGGGTATCTTTCAAAAACAATGGCTGCCCCCGTTTAATTTTTTCGGACTTTGTACTAAATTATCATACAGTGCTTTGGCCGTTAGAAAGAACGGTCGTTTTGCAACGATTTTGCCATCATAAAGCTGATTTTACATGACCAGACGTTTACTTCGTTACACGCGAGTGATTTCGCTTGTTGGGGAC
>JBGTHU010000078.1:0-4919 GCA_041745975.1 Mariniblastus sp. | reverse complement strand
AAACGTATGGTCGGTTGCTCCTCAAACGGGTCAAGTGGATGCTGAATTTGAACTGCGACAACCGCTGGCCAGTGGCCCAGTGGAAACCGGGCAGGGAATGTTTTTTAACGGAAGAGACGGCACGCTGCATGCCGTTGAGTTATCCAAACCAGCGGGGGCGAATTAAGTGAATCAGAGAAAACGATGCTTTGAATCTCTTCGCTGGATGCCCCTGGAAAAACGAAGCCATTTCAATTGGCCGTACCCGATTTTGAACGGTTTGATTTTGACGCTGTTGGTGGGGGGAGCGTTCGGGGGAACGTTCTTTACCGAAACGGACCAAGCTCAAGCACAATGGTTGAAGGGTGGGATGAGCGACTTGCGCAGCCCTTTGCTTGATGGCGAACCGTTCGATTTGATCGTGCTCAACGAGAACGGCGAAAACGCCGTCATGAAAGTCGCACCTCCGGATGAGCCCTTCTCCAGCAAACCTCCCGACGCTGGGATGTACGTGTTTGAATTCAGCGATGGTGAGCGCTTCCAAGTCCCCTACACCAGTATTGATCGCTATTTGGCATTTAATGACTTAGTTCTGCAAGAGGCCGATGCTTGGTTGAGTGAGCGAAATTTTGCGGGCGCTTTTCGGAATTATCTCTATGTGTATGATCGCGGCGGAAAAACTCAACCTCGCGTCGTTGACTCGTTACAACGCGTGCTGTTTTTGGATGCAGCTGAAAATTTTCGTTTGGGGCGGTTCGAATTTTCACTCACGATCTTCGAGGATTTGTATAAACGCGATCCTAACATTCAAGTACTCGGTATCGATAAGTCGTTGATCGAGATCATCCTGCAGTGCTACGATGGAATTCTCCAACAAGATTTTGATTCGGAAGAGTTTAATGCGATTCCACAAAAAATGGAATTTCTCAGAGATAAATATGGAGACGATGCGTCGGAGATCGACAACAAGTGGCGAAACAGGTTTGACGAAAAGGTTGATCAGCTATTAGCCGCAGCGATCCAACATGCTGATGATGGCCAAGGCCGATCAGCCCATCTGGCCACTCGCAAGGCGGAACAATTGCGTCCCGGCTTGCCTGCAATTAAGTTGCTGCAAGAAGACTTGTTGAAACGTTTTCCCTTGATCGTGATTGGGACCAGCCAACCCGGTTCCGACGTTGACGTCAATCGAATCGATCATTGGGGGGCCAGGCGGGTTGGCAGATTGGTGCAACGAACGATTGTCGAATTGATCGGTATGGCGGAAGAGGGCGGCCGATATGCATTGCTTAACGGCAGCATGAGTCAAATCGACGAACAAGGGTACTTGTATGCTTTGGAAATAAACGAAACCCCAACAGGTTTTGGAATTCCTCCTGCATCGCCGTTTTTGATTGCGTCCCGGCTGCTTGCCGCTGCCAATCCGCATTCACCTGTTTTCAATGCCTCCTGGCAGAAAGTGTTTAAAAGCGTCCAAATTGATGATGGACGGGTAATTGTTGCTCTGCGAATGCCGTTTCTCAATCCGGCTCCACTGATGAGAGTTCCCTTTCATGATCCTACGAAGGTCGCAAACCAAACAGGTCTAGATTCCGGAAACCGAGACTCTATTGAAACATTAGATGGCCCCCGATCCTCCCTCACGGCGACCCTGAATCCGCTCGGCTTCATTCAAAATGGGCTATACCAAATTTCGCAGGAAAATGAACGCGAGACAATTTTCGAACCTAATCCCGACTATGAACCGATTCCCGGTTATCAACAACCTGTTTTGATTGAACAACTTTATCGTACGGATTCCGATGCAGTAGATGACCTGATTCGCGGGAATATTGATGTCGTCGATCGAGTGCCCCCATCTGATTTAAGGAAATTGCGAACAACCGAAGGTGTAGTGGTGCGATCGTATTCGGTGCCCACAGTCCATTTATTGGTTCCCAAAATACGTGGCGACCTGGCTAATAGCCCCTATTTTCGCAGTGGCTTATCGCATGGTATTGATCGACAACTATTGATCGACAAAACCATTTCAGGCGGGGTGGAAATTCCCGGAAATGAGGTAATCAGCGGCCCTTTTCCGATCGGTACAGAAGAAAATGAACAGATTGGATACGCCTACAACATTCAAGTCCGTCCTCCACGTTTTCAAGAAAAAATGGCTCAGGTTTTGATCATCATTTCGTTGATCCTTGATGCTCAAGCGAAAGAAAAAGCGGCTCAACGGGAACGGGTGGAAATGCAGCGACAGGTTCAGCCGGCTGAAGATCGGGAACAGACTTCGGATGATCCGTCCAATACCGCATCCCAGCTTCAAGGCTCCAACGTAGGAACTCAAGATGCGACTCAAGTCGAAACTCAAACGACAAAATCCACGGACGGTGAAGAAGGTCGGTTGCCAGATCAAATGGGAGGGGTCGCCGGTGCCGACGATTCCGTCACTCCTTCCGAAAGTCCTCGAATTGTTATCGCCTACCCAGCCAGCACGACCGCCGCCGAGTCGAGCAAGGCAATTGCCAGAATGTGGAACACGATCGGAATTGAAACTTCGTTAAGGGCCTTGCGGCCTCACGAGTCGGTTCCGCCTGATGACGATTGGGACATTCTTTATTTGGAACTATCGATCGAGGAGCCGCTGACTGACATTGCCAAGGCGGCTGGTCGAGACGGAATTGCGTCTGATTTATCGGCGGTTTCCGAACTGACGCTGCAACAACTTGCAACCGTCAACAGTTGGCGGCGGGCCAGCAATCAACTTCGCCGTTTACATCGTCAATTGGCGGTCGATTTGAGCATTATTCCGCTGTATCAAGTCAAAGAGCATTTTGCGTTTCGCAATACCGTTTCCGGGGTCGGCAGAGACTTAATTCATCTTTATCAGAATGTTGATCGATGGAGAATCGATGTCTACGGAAAGGATGAGGACTAGATGCGAAGATTTCCTGCATACGTTACCAATGTTGATTCGGTTGGAGTTTTCCATTGGAACGGATCACGATTATGGACTCGGGCAATTGGTTTATTGGATTTCCAATCGTCAATTCGCGCAATGTTATTATTAATTATTGGCTCGCTTGCTTGGCTGTTGATCTTGCCAACCACGTGCTCCGTTTCGGCCATGCAAGATTCGGCAGCCACCCAAAAGGAGGCACCGCGAACCCCTTCCGACGCCTCCGACGCCTCCGACGCCTCCGACGCCTCCGACGCCGACCAGGGTACCGACGCCGAGACCCTTGCCGAAACCAATGTCAAGGGTGAACCGTTGGTTGATCGTTTCACTCCATGGCTTTCTCTGGAAGATGATTTGGCAGACGGAATTGAAAAAGCTTGGGAGTATCGTCCTTATCGCGTTGCAGTTTGGGTCTGCAGTGATGGATCGCCGCTGATTGCATCCAACATCAAATATTTAATCGAAGACTTAGGTCGTCGAGCGGAGTTGATTGACTGTTCGGGCTGGAATTTGCATATCGGTGAATCTCCCAGTCAGTACCGAGTCCATTTTCTAAATCGAATTGGAGCGATTGATATCCAGGAATCATTAATCGCTTTGCCGTTGTTGGAATCTTACGACAAATTGATGGTCGTCAATTTGCAATCCCATTTAGGCTCGATTAAGATTCAGGTACGAGAATTTGATCTGACGACGCAGCAGTGGGGCCCACTTCAATTTCGTTCTGCCGCCGAAGTGGGGCAGCTTGCCGCCGAAGTGATGGATTCGATTCGGCTGGCGTTTATGCCCTTAACAAAAATTGATCGAGTCGACATCAAAGGGGCTGACACCGAGATTTATCTCCAGGTACGCGCCCGCGATGCCAGTTTGCGACTGGAGCGGATGGAAGATGGATCGACCGTTGTCAAGCCGATCGATTCGTCACCCGTATTGATCCAGTCGCAGGAAAAATTCTTGCCCGTTGTGCGTCGATCCGATCGAGATGGCAATTTGTTAAAAATCGAGCCGATGGATTTCACATTCTTGACAAAAACGGGAGTCTCCGAAACGGGAGAAGTTATGTGTTCCTTTGTGTCATCGCAACGCGCCCCGCTGGCAGGTCGCAAGTCGCGTCTGGCAGACCGCTATGCCTTGGTCATTAGGCCTCCGCGAGGCTCTTCGACCCTGTTTCTGAATTCGATGAAGGAACCCCATCCGTCAGTTGAGGGCATTAAAGTTTACTCGATGAAACCTGACAGCCGAGTCAATTCGGTCGATGAAGGAAGCCGAGTTTTCGAGTATTTGGGGAAAACCGACTTCGAAGGAAAAATTGAAATTCCGCCAACCGAGGATGGGGTTCGGGTATTGACGGTGGGGCGAGGAGCACGAGGTGGTTTGATGCGATTACCTATCGTTCCCGGATTGTTTCCCACTCTCCATTCTCGAATTCCGGATGATGAAACCTCATTGTATGCCGAAGGTATGATTCGCGGTTTTGAACAGGAGATCCTTAATCAAGTCATTCAGCGAGAAGTATTCGAGACCGAAATCATTTCCCTGTTGGATGAAGGAAGTCTGGACAAAGCCAAGTCCAAATTTCGCGAGTTCCAAACGTTAGAATCGCTGCGCAGTATTCGAAACCGCATGGCCAATGAGCAAACTCGACTGGAGAGCATGGACCTGGATAATCGCCAAAGAAAGTTCATCGTGGATAACTTCCAACAATTGTCAGGGATTCTAACCAATCAGGCGGGACGGTCGCGTGAGACGTTGATTCAGGCTCGCATTCAAACGATGTCGGATCTGCCAGGTGCGATTAATCCGCAAGATATTGCCCCCAGGGAGACCGATGGGGATTCTCAATAATCAAACTACACTTCATCTCGGTTCTCTCAAATGGACGACATGATCCAATAAAACTTGCTCGTTTTCGATCCACTTCAGTTTGGCTATTAACGCGTAGACTGGAAGGCATTGAGGTTGCCCTGGATCATCATTATTTGGGAGTGCAGAT
>JBGTHU010000077.1:0-7529 GCA_041745975.1 Mariniblastus sp. | reverse complement strand
TTAATTTTTATTTTTCGCAATGATTCTTCTTTTGTTTCGGTAACCGCTTCCCCATCTGATTCTGGCTGGTTGAACAGTTCGATAAACAGTGCCACCGGCCCCAGTAGCAAGTGGAGAATAACCGAAAGCAGAACGTTACCGGATTTTGGTTTGGAAACCCGTTGTTGGAACGTCACTTGGTGAACCAATTTGACTCGATTGTCAGTATATAAACCGCAGCTTATACAGACGTTTGGATATTCGGCTTGACGTCCGATCCAGATATAATCCCCATTGGGTTCCAGCTGATTCATAAGGCATTAGTCAATTCCAAATCGTTCCAGCAAACGATAGAGTGATCGTCGATTGATCCCGAGCGCCTGAGCGGTACGGGTTTTATTTTTTTCTAGGCGAAAATAAGTCTCTTGGACATGGATTCGATTCAAAGTCTCTAAATCGCAATCGCCGTCGCCAAGATCAATCGGAAAAACAGGGGTCGATTCAAGGATGGCCGGCGGCATATTTTTTAATTCAATGGTATTTTCATCGGCCAGTACCTTGGCCCTTTCGATCGCATTCTGCAGTTGCCGAACATTTCCGGGCCAACTGTATCGAGTAAGCGTTTCGACTACATTGTCTTCAATCTGATAGTCATCACCGGTAAAATGCCGAGCCAATAACTCGATATCTCCCACTCTTTTTCGCAGAGGTGGCAAATCGATACCCAGCACATTGATGCGGTAATAGAGGTCTTCCCGGAACCTTTTTTCTGCAACTTCCTTTTCCAAGTCGCGGTTGGTGGCAGCGATTACTCGCACGTTGACATGTCGCTGGACTACCGATCCGACTCGCCGAAGTGAACCATCTTCAATCACTCGCAACAGCTTCGTTTGCAAGGCACCGCTCATCTCGCCAAATTCGTCAATAAACAGGGTGCCACCATCGGCAATTTCCATCAACCCGGGCTTGGCAGCAATTGCGCCGGTAAAAGAGCCTTTTTCGTGACCAAACAACTCGCTCTCCAATAGCTGCTCGGCCAGAGCCGCACAATTGATCACTACAAGCGGTTGGTCGGCCAGAGGGCTCGCTCGGTGGATCGCGCGCGCGACCAACTCTTTCCCAGTCCCACTTTCACCCTGGATCAATACAGGTTTGGATGATTTGGCAGTTCGCTGGATTAGACGAAAGACTTCTTGCATGACGGGTGATTCGCCAATGAATTCTGACGCCAGTTTTTGCCGTTCGATCAGAGCTTTCAGTCGCGAGTTCTCTCCTTCCAATTGGAGTACACCGTAAGCGCGTCGAATCATCCGAGCCAGATCATCCAGGCGAGCGGGCTTGGTGAGAAAATCGTAAGCCCCTTTTTTAATTGATTCGACCGCATTTTCGATTGTCCCTCCCCCGGTCAACATAATGACCTTGGGCGCATGCTCTCGCTCCATGATCCTTTCCAGCACCGCAATACCGTTCATATGAGGCATATGCAAATCGAGCACCACCACGTCAAACCTCTTATTGGTCGATAAATTTAAAGCCTCCTCGCCATCCTCGGCTTGATCGACTCGGAAACCCAAGCGGGCAAAATAGCGGGCTGCGGATTCGCGGAAATCATCCTCATCATCGACAACCAACAAACTGATATTTTCCGGCTTTTCAGCGCGTGCCGAGCCCGCATGATTGTCATTCATCGAATTGATTTCGCTATCGGTTCTGAATTCTATTTTTGTGATTGATGTCTTTGATTCTGGCATACTTAAACGAATCAGTTGAGCACCGTTTGCGGGCTGATTTTCATGCATTTCTGAACTACTTAGGGAGTGAATCGCCGGTCGGATTTAGAATTCGACCTCAGGAGCGTTGGGAGCATGTGTGGGATGACTGGCGGCCAAATTGCACGCTCAATTTTATCCATCTTGCAATCCTTATACCGTTCCACTTAATCAAACCAAATTTAATTGGCGGGAGGTTATTTCTCTCTCCTTCAGATCCGCTTTTTCTTTTTTGATTAGTAGATTTTGTGCAATTTTCGGCGAATAACCTCATAATGAATGCTTGCATGTGCGTTTTCGCTCATAGCGCACGCTATCGCACGCAGAACGGCAATTCCAACACAAATCTGCCGCCCCCGGAACTGTTGGCAAGAGCAAATATTCGGCCACTGTGGGCTTCAACATAACGCCGACAGAGCGCCAACCCTAAACCAGTCCCCTTGTTTTTTGTGGTGTAAAAAGGATCAAAAATCTTCTCGAGTTCCGTTTCGGGAATCCCCCTCCCTGAATCGGTGATTTCAAGATGGAGTCCGATCGCATTGGGAGAGGTTTGATCCTCGATCAGGGCCTCTTTTTCCGTTAAAAAGTGAGCGTTGGCCAACACCAAATCAGAGGAGACATTTGTTTGCAAGGGAAATTGATTTCCATAGATAACTTTCATTGCGATGTTGATCTCTTTGGGTTCTGAACAGGCTTGCCAAGCATTTTCCAGTAAATTGCGAAATACTTGTTTAATACGATTGGCATCACAAAAAAGATGTTGCGGAAAATCAGCCCCATGGTGAATATTCACCACCGGGGGAATCTCACCGTTCTTTGAGTCTACCAAATTATGCCATGATTCTTTGATCAAATCAATGATCGAATACTGTCTCCGTTCCAACACAATGGGAGCCGCATAGTTACGGACTTCTTCCAGCAATAAATGTAAGTCATCGAGTGCTTTTTGGACTTTTCGAACCAGCTTGATGCTCTCGGGCATCTCAGCCAAATCGAGTGATAACTCTTCGAGGCAAGCATGACTTCGCTGCAACGCATTCCGCGATTCGTGTGCCAATCCCGAGAGGGTTTGGCCAATCGCAGCCAAGCGTTCATTGATTAAAAGTTTTTCTTGAATTTTGGCTTCGATCGCTTTGTAATGGCTCAAATCTCGCATGAACCCCACAAAACGTTGATTCCTTCTGGCGGAAGGATCTTCGGCACCTGCAGAAATTTCCGCCACGGCCAAGTGAACCGATATCTCCGACCCATTCTTCGTCAAAGCCTTGACCTCGCGGCCCACCCCAATAATTCGAGGATCAGCTCCCTCCAAAAAGCGAGATATGTAGCCATTATGGTGTTCTCTAAACGGGGACGGCATGAGCACGCTTACGTTACGACCCAATAGTTCAGCAGGCTCAAATCCAAACAGTTTAGTTGCCGCCGGGTTGGCGGACATAATTATACCCTCGACGTCGATCGTAATTATGGCATCGACCGCATTGTCATGTATTGCTGTCAGTACGCCAATGTCAATTGTGTGATTTTTCACCGATGAAAAGTCTTCAATCTGATTCCTAATTTTGTCGCTGGATATCGTAACAGTAGATATATTCTTGATCTCTCAGAAACAACTGACCATTTGAAATGACCGGATGAACCCATACCCTTCCATCGCGGCTACGATTTTCAGATTGAGGGTTCAGCACGAAGCTCCCTTTCCGCTCTGCTCCGTCTGCGGGATTGGCACGGAACAGCAGCACGCGCCCGTCATTTTCCTGAACGTGGTAAAACCGGTCGTCGGCCCAGGTAACGGCCCCTTTGCTTATTTGCCGAACCCCCCAGACGCGCTCACCCGTTGTCCGGTTTTGGCAAACGAAAGCTTGATCACTGGAACCATAAAAATGGTTATCGACCAGAATAACGCCACCATGATGATTGGGAAGGACTTTGTTATACCAAAGTTCTTCCGCTCCATCTCGGTCGGATTGCAATTGAATTAATTTAGAACCGACTGAATAACCGCTGCTGACATAGACCTGACCGTCATCAAAAATAGGTGAGGGAATAACGGCAACCCGACCGGGCCAATCAGATCTCCATAACGTTTCACCGGATTTCGCATCGAGCCCAATCACCGCCAGTGGGGTCAATTGCACAACCTGCCGTTTGCCTCGCCAATCGATCGGAATCATGGAGGCGTAATGGGCATTGGCGATCGTCAAGGAACCGCTCTCCAACTGCCGAACAACGGGTTCCGATTGCCAGATCTTTTTTCCCGTCATTTTGTCTAACGCCAACACGGCCCCTATTGCTCCACCGGGCGTGCAAAACACCAAATCCCCATCCACCAAGGGGGATTCAGAAAAGCCCCATTGGGGAATTTCACCGCCGAAGTCTTTCAGGTCGATTTGCCAGTTCGTTTTTCCAGATTGCGTTGCCAGGCAAAACAAGAGACCATCAGCGGTCATCAAATAACATCGATCGCCATCGATTGAAGGGGTGCTTCGCGGACCGCCTCCCCAATTATTATCATAGCCTTCCGACAAAGTCTGCCGCTAGATTTCCTGGCCTGACTTCGCATCGATGCATAAGCCAAACTGTTTTTTTTGATCCATGCCCATCGTGTACAACCGCCCATCGGCAATCGCCAGCCCCGCATATCCCTCACCGGCAGCACCGTACAACCACTTTTGAGGCGGTCCCTCTTCGGGCCATTCCTGCATTAACCCGGTCTCTGTCGATCGATCGTTGCGATTTGGCCCGCGCCAGTGCGGCCAATCGTCAGCATTAACCGCCGCGGCAGAGTGATTGCTTAAAACGACCCCTATCGAAACCACAAGAAAAATAAACAGATCAAATGACCATGAATTTTTTGAGTTACTTGAATTACTTGAGTTACAGATCGGGGCTCTCATGGAATGCTCACTTTTATTTGATTCGATTAAATTCGATTTATTAAAAACCTATATTTGCCAAATTATAACGGCAAAATGAATAAATCAACAGCGTGCAGACCGAGATCGATCATTTAAGAAGCGGCGGCTTCGCAGAGCCGCTGGAAGTTGCTGGTCACTTCGTCATCAGACAAAGATTGCTGGCGAATTGAAATCGCTTCAAATTCTTCCTCATGCCTTAGGAAAGCTCCTACGATTTCGGGATCAAAGTGTTTACCGCAACCGGCGACAATGATGTCGCGACTGTCCTTGTGAGTCATTGCATTTTTGTACGGGCGTTTTGAAGTCAACGCGTCGTAAACGTCCGCAACCGCCACAATCCTAGCAACCAATGGAATTTCATTTCCCCTCAGAGCGTGAGGATATCCTGTTCCGTCCCATCGTTCGTGATGGTAATAGGCAATTTGACGGGCAATGCTCATAAATTCATTGTCTCCCAGTCGAGCCTGTATCGCATCGAGGCAATCGCCACCAATCAAGGTGTGGATCTCCATGATACCCCGTTCCTCTGCGGTAAGTTTCCCGGGTTTCAATAAAATAGAATCAGGAATTCCGACCTTGCCTATGTCATGCAGCGATGAGGCCAACCCGATGTCATGAATAAATTGGTTATCAAAATCTTCCCGACTTTCGGCCAAGTCGCGGGCCAAGATTGTAACGTAGAGGCGAATGCGATCCAAATGTTCGCCGGTGTCGTTGTCGCGCGACTCAGCCAGTTTCGCTAAACCAAAAATGACTGCGTTTTTGGTTTTGATCAATTCACTGGCACTTTCATTGACCGCTTTTTCCAACACGTCAGTCAAATTGCCCACAGCTTGCCCCACGCGGTTTGCAATAAAGACAGTTAGGCAAATGCCTATCAATCCAATGATCAAAGCAATACTAAATGCGACTTGTTGTGATTGATCGAGGTGCCATTGCAACCCGGTCAAAGTGTACAAGGGGTGTTGGCCGACAACCAGCACAGCATTCAGTTGTGGATAATATTTAGCTTGGACGATCAAATGATGTCGTTTGTCGACAGTACTCTGTTTCGCCAAAATGTGCTTTTGACTGTTTTTTACTAACGTTTTGATCAAACCTTGTTGAGGAATCGGCTCGATCGATTCCACTGGACTGTTCCATATCGCCCAAGGAACGATTTCTTCACCAACCGCTGCAGAAACTTCAGATCTCCATCCCCATGGTTCCCCAGACCCCGCATCGAACAACCCGACAAATTGCCCTTTAACTATCGGGCCTGATTCGATGACCTTGGCGATTTTTTGTTTTCTCACCGCATCCGTTTTTTGGTAAAACTCCTGTTGATCGATTGCTTTCAGCGTTTGACCGAATTTTTCACAAAGATTGGCATTTTGTAACAGAATTTGTTGCTCCGAAATTCGATGTGTTTCAACGCTCAACCAATTAAACAACAACATCAAGGACGCCAACAATACAACCAACTGTACGGAGGCAATCAAAACCAACCAAATCGAGCGAGGATGTTTATTCATTGTCCAATATTTTTACAATCAGTTTTTTGTAAATTTTCATTTCTTCCAAAAAAAATGAGTCGTCTGAAAATTAGTTTTTAATTCTTAGGCAAAGGCTACAATTTTGTTGATGGAAAAGCTAAATGACAAAATACAGCCGACTTGATCGTCATAATACGACTAATTCTCAAGTTGTTTTCTAATCGCAGCATTTAGAAATGCCAAAATCAGACGGTAGACAATAAAAACTCCCCCGTTTTATTCCTTTTTGTCAATTAAGTCATACGATCTGACCAAACGTTAAACCCGGATTACTCAGTTAATCAATCCATTGTTTTCGCTCAAATCAAACTTGGTTAAATGGCAATAAATCGCTCAACAAAGAGCGGCAGGTCCCGATAAAATCTAATCAAGGAAAGAAACTCGCGCATTAATTCAATCCAATGGGGCACGAGGTTTGGTTCGCATTTCCAAAGTTAAAATTGCCGATCTGCCGATGTTAACAGGACTAAAAATAGTCGCGAACCCTTTGGCAGGTTGATAATAACGCGGGCTAGCCAGCCATGTTGCCCAGAGTAATAATGATAGCTTGGTGGTTCAACCGATTACCTGAAACATGCTTTCCAAGGCACATGAGAAACAAACACAAAACTATCAATCGACTTCAATCAGCCATCCCGGCAGTGCTACCGTCGATGTTGCTGTGTGATTTCAGTTGCCTCAGGGATGAAATCGAAGCGCTTGAGAAGGCGGGAGTGGCCGCATTGCATTTGGATGTCATGGACGGGGTTTTCGTACCCAACTTCACCTATGGGTTGACAATCGTGGAAGCAGCGCGACGGTCTACCGAACTTCCGTTGGATGTTCATCTGATGATGGTACATCCCGAAAACTACATCGAGTCGTTTATCGCGGCCGGAGCCGACCTACTGACGATTCACGCCGAAGCCGTAGAGGACCCGATTCCCGTTTTGAAACAAATTGATTGCGCCGGTTGCGTTGCTGGATTGGCGATCAACCCCAAGACGTCCGTGGCCTCGATCGCGGACGCGATCCCATTTTGTGACTTGGTTCTGGTAATGAGTGTCAATGCAGGTTTTGGTGGTCAAGCGTTTGTAAGTGATGTTCTGCAAAAATTCGCTCAAATCCGTCAGTGCCAAGGGGGCGAAGATGTTTTGTTGCAGATTGATGGAGGCATCAACGATCAAACAATCGCTGCCGCTGTTCAGGCAGGAGCTGATCTGTTTGTGGCCGGTAGCGCAATTTTCAAAGCCGGTGATTATCGTCAAGCCCTTACGCAAATGGAATCGAGTTTCGCACGTTAATATGAATGAAATTTACTTTGAGGGTTCTTTGAAATTCCTGCTGAT
>JBGTHU010000076.1:0-4182 GCA_041745975.1 Mariniblastus sp. | reverse complement strand
GACTTTATATTTTTCTACTAACTCCCAAAACCGGTTTTCGGCGGGATGATTAGGAGCTCCCTCATACATCATCAAAGTCGCTCCAGAGGAGAGCGGGCCGTAGACAATATAGCTGTGACCTGTCACCCAGCCGCAGTCGGCAGTACACCAATAAACATCGTCGGCTCTCCAATCGAATACCCATTGGAAAGTCATTTTGGCCCACAAGTTATAACCGGCAGTTGCATGCTGAATTCCTTTTGGCTTACCTGTCGAGCCACTGGTATAAAGCACAAACGAGTTCGCATTGCTATCCAAAGGTGTGGCGGGGCAATCGGTGGACTGGGAGTCGACCAATTGATGCCACCAATGGTCTCGTCCCGCTTGCATCGGAGCATCATTGCCACAACGTTTCAGTACGATGCAGTGTTCCACGGTGTTCGATTTTGATAACGCCTCGTCGACGGTTTTTTTCAACTCCAATTGTTTTCCGCGTCGCCATAAGCCATCGGCCGTCAGTTGAACTTTGGCCGCTGCATCGTTGTTTCGATCAGCAATCGCTTCCGCCGAAAACCCGGCGAAGATCACTGAATGAACAGCTCCGATGCGGACACAGGCCAACATGGCGACCACCAACTCGGGAGTCATCGGCATGTAAATCGAAACCACATCGCCAACTCCTACCCCCAATGATTTCAACGCATTGGATAATCGAGAAACCTCGTCCAATAATTCTTGATATGTTAATTGACGCTGGTCTCCAGGCTCTCCCTCCCAAATTAAAGCGGTTCGGTCACCATGTCCGGCAATAATATTTGCATCCAAGCAATTGTAAGCCATATTGGTTTTGCCCCCGACAAACCACTGGGCATCGGCAGCCTCACCCGACAAAACTTGATCGAATGGTTCGAACCAATGCAAATGTTGCTTGGCCAATTCACCCCAGAATTTTTCTGGATTCTCAATGGCCGATTGATACAGCGATTCGTATTGCTCCAACGAACCGATCATTGCACGCGAGGAAAATTCTTCGGAAGGAGGAAATAACCGTTCCTCCATCATCACGTGATCGATTTGTTGTCTCGTGTTCGAATCGTGTTTACTACTTGGGGAGGATTGCGATGAAGACATGCAAGTACGTTCCTTTGTGATAGAGGGAAGCCATGATTCGGTACACGTTGCAGCACGGGGCTAAGGTATCAATTTAGTCGTTGCCGATGATTTTTTGCCATCAAAAGCATCCGTCAGTTTAATGAATCTGCCGCCAGATACCAGATAGGATAGGCTTAAAAATAGACGTCGAATCGATTAGAAAAATCGCTACAACTTTCCAGTCGTCGCAGAAAATGGCAACTTAATGCGGGTTATTACCCCACATTAATGCTGATTGGTTTCCAAGTAGACAACAAAGCAGTACAATTTGATTATCACTTAGATCAAGACTTAAAATCCTCGCACGCTAACTTTTAAAGGAATTGCGTCATGGCTGATCCTCAAAAATCCCTAACCAATACATCGGAAACGACTCGCCCGCAGTCTTCCAACCAAGGTGGGCGACCGATCATGGTTGATGATTCAAAAACTATCACCTGCTATGCAAATTTTTGTCGAGTCACCGGGTCGCCGGAAGAGCTGATTATTGATTTCGGTGTCAACACTCAACCGATGGGTCAAAACGACCGACCAATCGATATCAATCAACGTGTGATTTTAAACTTCTACACGGCCAAACGACTGCTTCAGGCGCTTCATGTTTCCGTTCAACGACATGAAAAGGTATTTGGATCGATTGAAACAGACATTCAAAAGCGGGTCGTTGAAACGGCCAACGGATAAACAACAATTCGAATCCATGGCAAACAGAGCCTATCCAAACACCTTTGCTTATGAGATAATGACAACATGTGGCCTGAACCCCAACCTACCGAACAACTGATCGCCCAAGCCAAAGGGGGCGATGCCGATGCGATCAATCAATTGATGGATCGGCATCGCAACTCGCTGCGCCAGCTTATTCGGATGCGGCTGGACAAAAAAATACAAAATCGAGTTGATGTCAGTGACGTTATCCAAGACGTGTTGATCGAGGCGAATCGTCGTTTGGATAATTACATGAATGATCCGGTCATGCCGTTTCATCTGTGGTTGCGACAAATTGCCAAAGACCGCATTATTGACGCTCATCGTCGACACCGGGTTTCGGCTCGCCGTTCGGTTGACCGAGAGCAATCGATGGCTGCCCCCAGAGGTTATGATCAATCTTCCATCGAATTGGCCGGGTTACTCGGTGACACAAATCTGACACCAGCGGCCGCCGTCATGCAAGCCGAGATGGCTCGCCGGGTCGAAGATGCAATCTCCGAACTTGACGAGAAAGATTGCGAGATCATCATCATGCGACACTATGAACATCTAACGAATCAAGAGATTGGCAAACTGTTGGATTTGACCGAGCCCGCCGCAAGCATGAGGTATCTTCGTGCCATCCGACGCCTCAAGGCTGTCCTGCAGAAAAAAGACAACGATTCTAGTAGTGGTGTTTGATAGTGGTTCGGATTGATCCTGAGCAAGCAGTGCACGAACAACAAGACAACTCAGCAGAAAATTACCACGAACAGCAGTTGGCAATTTTAATTTCCGACCTGGCTGATCTAGTCGCCCGGGGTGAGTCGTTGGAGCTGGAACAAGTATGTCGACAGCACCCTGAATTTGCCAGCGACTTGCGCGAATTATGGGGAGTCGTCGTGGTGGCCAATGTCGCTGGAGTCGAACACGCTGAAGCCACTTTGCCACTGGAAGGGCGTTTCCAACCACAGACGTTTGATCTTCCACATACCTTTGCCGGTTATACGCTGGAAAAAGAACTGGGGCGTGGCGGCATGGGGATCGTCTTTCAGGCGCGTCGTAAAAGCGACGATCATACCGTCGCAATTAAAATGATCCTCCGTGGCGACTTTGCGACCCGAGTCGAACGAGCCCGTTTTGAATCGGAATCAATGGCCGCTTCTCATTTGGATCACCCCAACATCATTCCGATCTATGAGATCGGAAAACAAAATCAGCAAGATTTTTTTTGCATGAAAATGATCGAGGGGGAATCTCTCGCTCAACGTTTGGCAAAAGGCCCAATGTCAGCCCCAGAGGCTGCCCGAGTGATGGTGCAAATCGCGCGTGCCATCGAGCACGCCCACCAACGAGGTGTGTTGCATCGTGACGTGAAACCCTCCAATATCTTGATTGATTCCGCTGACAAGGCCTACATCGTCGATTTTGGCTTGGCCAAATCCGCTCACGGAGATAACAGCCTGACAAAATCAGGCGCCGTGCTGGGAACTCCCTCCTACATGGCGCCCGAACAAGCATCCGGTAGCGGCAACCAAGTCGGCCCGGCAGCCGATATCTACAGCTTGGGCGCTGTGCTCTATCATTGCCTGACCGGTAAACCGCCCTTTCTGGGGGCGTCACCGGTCGATACCGTGCTGATGGTGATCGAGCAAGATCCCGTACCACCTCGAGTGATCAATCAAAACTGCAATCGGCAAATGGAAATGATCGCCATGCGCTGCTTGCAAAAGCCGACCGATTTGCGTTATGCTTCCTCAAAAGCTTTGGCGGATGACCTGCAAGCGTTCTTGGAAGACAAAACGGTTGCCGCAGCGGAAGGACGATTCAGCCAAATCATCGGCACGTTAATGCGGGAAACCCACCATGCAGCCGTCATGGAAAATTGGGGCCTGTTGTGGATGTGGCACAGCTTGATTTTGTTGGTCAACAGCTTGCTGACCGAGTTTCTGTTTTGGATGGAAGTCACCAATCGGTGGACGTATTGGTCGCTGTGGACGATTTTTTTGGGAACTTGGGCCATCGTTTTCTGGTACTTGCGCCGACGCATGGGGCCAGTGACATTCATTGAACGTCAAGTCGCCCATGTCTGGGGGGCCTCGATGATCGCGGTGATGCTTCTCTTTCCATTGGAAAGCATGTTGGAACTGCCGGTGCTGAGCCTTTCCCCCTTTCTGGCCGTGTTGGCCGGGATGGTGTTTTTGATCAAAGGGGGGATGTTGTCCGGTTTCTTTTATCTGCCCGCTTCGGTGATGTTCGCAATGGCGATTTTGATGGCGGTTGTGCCCAGCTGGGCGATGGTTATTTTTGGATTCTCATCAGCTGCCTGCTTTTTCCTATCGGGGATGAAATACTATCGCC
>JBGTHU010000075.1:0-6956 GCA_041745975.1 Mariniblastus sp. | reverse complement strand
GGAAGGGAATCGCTGGTACATGGTTACGTCCTCTGTAAAGTTGGGGGCCGTGAGGTTGTTGTCAAAGCGAGCGGCAGTTAAGCATTTATCAATGATAAACGTCGCAGGGAAATATGTGGCTACTTGAGGAGCGTTAATTTTAATCCGCCGATCGCTGGACCACCATTCAATCCCAGAAATTACAGCAGGTCAACCCCATTGCAACCCTCGATTGTTTTTGTAACCGTCCACAGGTAGCAAGGGAAATTGAGGCTCCTGCCGAAAGAATAGCCACTCAATCGGTGGCATTGGCAAAGAATTGCCTCGGCAAAAACACCGACCTACTTGAAAAATTCACCAATATTGTAAGGCGACAGATATCCACGAACGGTTACTTATTTTTCACCCAACCACCAACGTGGCTTGCGACGTTGATTGGTCAGCCCAAAATGTGCCATGGCAACTTCACGGACCTTGGCAGCAATTTCCACGGGCGAGTCGGACAAAATAAATCGATCAATGTCGATCTGATCGATTGTCTTGCCATCCACCATTTTCTCCTTTAAGAAATCGAGCATCGGTTGCCAAAATTCGATCCCTGCCAATACAATCGGAAATTGCTCCATTTTTCCAGTCTGAACCAGCATGGCTATTTCGAACAATTCGTCCAGCGTACCAAAACCGCCAGGCATCGCGACGAAGGCGTACGAGTATTTTGCCAACATCAACTTGCGCACAAAAAAATACTTAAAGTTCAGGGACACATCGAGAAACGGAGTGGCGCCTTGCTCGTGGGGCAACACGATATTACATCCGATGCTGCGCCCGCCGACATCTTTCGCGCCTCGATTGGCAGCCTCCATTACTCCCGGGCCGCCGCCCGTCATGACCGCAAATCCGGCCTTCGCTAATTCCGCTCCCACTTCGCGGCTGAGTTGGTAGTACGGATGCTCCTCCGTAAATCGGGCTGACCCGAAAACCGTCGCGCAGGGCCCGACAAAGTGCAGCTTCCGAAATCCGCTCAGCACTTCAATTGAAATCCTGCCGGCTCGGAAAAATTCCGCCAATCGCGATTGAGGGCCATCCAGGAATAGTCGTTCTTCGGCCACCTCTCGTTTATATTCGGGCGTCTCTTTTCGGATTACATTAGGTTGTTTATTCATTTGAATCGATTGTTGTGAAAGGTTGGAACCGTCTCGACACCTGTCGATCAGGCTCGTCGCGAAATAGCGAAGAATAACAGTTTAGATTATTCTCAAGCAATCTAACAAGCCGAATCTCAGGGCGATGAATCGCAAAGTAATGATTCTCGGCGTGATAAGGGGAAGGGATTAAAGTAGCCGCCAATTTCCAAGTCGCATCTCTATGGGGTAGATTTTTATCTGCCACTTACTTGAAAAACAGATGGATATCTGAATATTGATCACCAAAAAAAATAAAAACATAAAAACGCGGTCATCGTTAGCTTTCCAGTATAATATAAGACAAAAAAAGGGAGGAACGGACGATTGTTCGGATTTTAGCAATATTTTTCGACACGTGACAACAGAAAGGGGCTCAAACGATTTACAAAAGGGCCTAATT
Organism: Mariniblastus sp.; assembly: GCA_041745975.1. Classification (GTDB taxonomy): domain Bacteria; phylum Planctomycetota; class Planctomycetia; order Pirellulales; family Pirellulaceae; genus Mariniblastus. Next base: position 5,393 of record JBGTHU010000075.1, on the reverse strand, counting down.
CTAGGCTCTATTTTAAGTTAAACTAAATCTCTTCGAACCTGAGCCTATCAAGAAAACAGAAATAAGAAAAAATTGAAATTTAAATCTGGGAGTAAAAACAAAATATGAGTTTCGTCAAACCAAAACCGATCGCGGCAATGACCTGTTTTTTTATTTTGATCGTATTCGCGTTAGCCACTTTTCCTCTTTTCTCACATAGTCAAACAGCACTTAATGAGCCCTCAACCTCATTGCAATCGGACGATTCGGATTGGATTCAACTTTTTAACGGAAAAGATTTGGAGGGATGGACTGCCAAAATTGTCGGCCACGATTTGGGTGATAACTATGCAGATACGTTTCGCGTAGAGGATGGTTTGCTGACAGTCTCTTACGCGGATTATGTTGATGAAGACTTCAAGGGTGGTTTCAAAAAGTTCGGACACTTGTTTCACAAGGATGAATTCTCGCATTACCGATTGCGAGTTGAGTATCGGTTTATTGGTGACCAGTGCCCCAATGGTCCCGGTTGGGCATTCCGAAATAATGGCTTGATGTTACACGGCCAAAACCCCGAAACGATGGATCGTAACCAAGACTTTCCCGTTTCGATCGAAGTGCAATTGCTGGGAGGAGACGGAAATAACCCACGCTCCAATTTGAATTTATGTACGCCGGGCACCAACGTCGTGCTGAACGGAAAACTGTTCTTACCGCATTGCACCAACAGCTCGGCTCCAACATTTCATGGCGACCAATGGGTGACCGCCGAAGTCGAAGTTTTAGGCGGCCAACGGATTCGACATATTATCAACGGAGACGTGGTGATGGAGTACTCCGATCCACAATATGACCCTCGTGATGCCAACGCAAAAAAACTGATCAAAGGTGAAAACTTAATTATCGAAAAAGGTAGCATTTCAATTCAATCGGAAAGTCATCCGACGCAATTTCGAAAAATTGAACTTTTACCACTCGAGCCCAAACAAGAGGATCAGACGAAGCAAAGTGACCAAGCTGACCAAGCCAATCAGGTAGCCTCCCAGCCTCGATTGGGAATTGCGACCACGCCCCCGGACGAAGGCAAGTTTGTCGCATTGGAAGATGGGACTTTTATGGTTCCCTACACTTTCAAAATCCCCGGCACCGAAATCGAGTTTACCATGATCCCGATCCCCGGTGGAAAGTTTTTGATGGGTAGCCCCGAATCGGAAAGTGATCGAAATGACGATGAGGGCCCCCAGGTTGAGGTCAGCGTGGAACCGTTTTGGATGGGAAAACATGAAGTCACATGGGCGGAGTACAAGTCTTACATGCAGTTGGACAAAGTTTTTATGAAATTGCATGAAGCGAATTTGCGGGTTGTTGACACGCCCGATTCGATCGATGCGTTAACCGCCCCCTCATCACTCTACGATACCTCGTTCACTTACGGTGCCGGTGAGGAACCGGATCAACCGGCTGCAACCATGTCTCAATTCGCGGCCAAGCAATATACAAAATGGTTGAGTTTGATTGCGGATGACTTTTATCGATTGCCTTATGAAGCGGAGTGGGAATATGCCTGTCGCGCAGGAACGACGACCACTTGGTACTTTGGAGATGACGAAAGTTTGCTAGATGAACATGCTTGGTACTTCGATAATGCTGACTACGAACGGCAAACCGTTGGCCAAAAACTCCCGAACCCTTGGGGACTGTACGACATGTATGGCAACGTAGCCGAATGGGTGCTCGATCAACACGCAGATACAGGATACGACCATATTGAAGGCGAATCTGTAACCGTTGAGCAAAGTTATCGCCAACCTAAGAATGTCGAGCCTAGGACATTGCGCGGCGGTGGATTCTTGGCCGGTTCTGAAGAGTGTCGCAGTGCCTCTCGCAAAGGTTCCGACGGTGACTGGCGAATGTCTGACCCGAACCAACCTCAAAGTCCGTGGTGGTATACCGAAGAAGATGCTGAACCGGTTGGTTTCCGTTTGGTCCGTCCGCTGAATAATCAACTTGATCGACAGCAGAAAGAAGCATTTTGGAAGGCCGACCATGAGCAAATCATGTTCGAAATCAAAGCGCGTTTGCGAAAAGGACAGGGCCGTTTGGGTTCAGCTGATCCTGAATTGCCCAATGAAATTCGTGAATTGCTGAAACAATAGCCCAGTTTTTGACTCGGCTTGTCGTTGCGGTACTAACTGTTATTAACGTTAAATTCGATACGGCAAAGTGCTTGGCTCCATCGATTGCTTGATCCTTGCTAAAAACGATGACCGTCGACCGATTCAAGCACTAAACTCCAGTGAATGTCGTTTGCTTTGGTTGACCATTGAGTTCGCTGGCAGAGGGGCTGACCCCTGTTGAAAAATGTTTTGAACGGAAAACTTTGGCGGTTGGTCGGAACAAGCTGATATTGGACGTTTTTGTGGTTCTTTCAGGCGTTTTTGCGGTTTTAACATGATGACTAAAACAGACGGTATTTGCGATTCAATCGATCTCCCCCCCAAAAAGGTGCTGGAGGAAATTCTCAGTCGTTTGAACGGGGTTTGCGAATTGGTTGAAACCGAATTGGCCGAATACCAAATTAGCGGGGGAGCCCATCCCATCATTCAATCGAAAGATTTCTTGCTGTCAGTCGTTATTCCCGTCTACAACGAGAAAGCAACGATCGGTCGCGTGCTCAGTAGGATCGCAGCACTTCCCTTGCCCACCGAGATAATTGTAGTGGACGATTGCAGCACCGATGGGACTCGTCAGATTTTGCAACGGTTGGACGGTATTGATGGTATCCGAGTGATTCTCAAGGACGAAAATGCGGGGAAGGGAGCCGCATTGCGAACCGGCTTTGAAATTGTCTCAGGAAATTATGTTGTAATTCAAGATGCTGATTTGGAGTACGATCCCCGTGACATTTTGCATTTGCTCCCGCCGCTACTGAGTCAAACGGCTGATGTCGTTTATGGCAGCCGCCTACTGGGCAGTGATTTTCAACATTTCTCTTGGATGCATCGGCAGGGGAACAAGCTGTTGACCGGGCTGTCCAATTTGGTAAACGGAATTGAGTTGACGGATATGGAGACTTGCTATAAAGCCTTCACTCGAGAGGCGATCGATTCCATCGAGATCCAGCAATCCCGGTTCGGCGTGGAACCCGAAATCACTTCCAAGCTGGCTCGACGTCGGTTTCGGTTCGCAGAGGTTCCCATCTCCTATCATAGCCGTTCCTATAATGAAGGGAAGAAAATTGGCATCGGCGACTTGTTCAGTGCTCTGTACTGCATTGTCCGATATGGCATTACCGATTAAACTGGAATTTGTTGCCGATACGGGGCGGCTTGCGTCCTTTCGTTACGAGTTATTACCGGGCGGCTTGCGCCACTCCGCTACAATTTTTGGAAGCGTACTCCCACAAACGTTTGTTTAAATCATGAAGATCATTTCTATTGGCGTTGCGGCTTTGTCGAGCATCGGTTTGTCGTTCGCTGTAGAAAGCTGTAGTGGGCAAAAGATTAATCGCTCCATCGAGATCGAAATTTTTATCGATGCTAGGGAGGTCGTTCGTAGCGGCCAGCAATGGGCTGAAACGCTTCAAAAATCGGGAGCGGATCGCGTTAACATTAGAACAGGGAAGATCGATCGACCAGAAGTTGATATCGTGCAACTTTCATCCGGCGAACTGATCGCCATCAAAGCCGCTGTGGCTCGAAACCGCTTGTACCTTCCCGGTGGCAATTTTGGAATGACGGAAATTTCCGGGATCAAGCGATTGATTCAATCGATCCGCGACGACGGAGTGGAAACGGGATTGGCGGAAAAACAAGCCTTTGGCTTGACCGCCGCTCAATTGGTCGCACTCCATGATTTGCTGGCTCAACCTGTTCGTTTTTCCACCAAAGGAATCCCCTTGCAGAAAATGCTGGATCAACTTGAGGCTCAACTGGGGCACTCGTTTCAACTCGATCAAACGGCCATTCGGGAAGTTGATCAAACATCCGCATTTCAATCGGAACTACGGGGAATGTCCAGTGGGACCGCATTGGCGGTTGTGCTTCGCCCGCAACAATTGGTGATGCAGCCTCATCGAGAGCAGGGGCGAGACGTCGAATTGCGGATCGTCCCAAGCCGTAATGCTGATGAATTCTGGCCGGTTGGCTGGCCTTCTGAGATGACCCCAGTTAAAACAGAACCGAAGTTGTTCCAACGATTGGATCTGCAAATTCAGGGCTATCCACTAAAAACTACACTTGACGCCATCGAAAAACGGATGGGGGTGCAAATGGTTTTCGATTGGTATGCGATCGAGCAAGCGGGAATCGATTTGGAAAAAACCAAAGTTAGTTTTGAAAAAGATAACGCGACTTATATCTCGGCGATCAACCAATTATTGGGACAAGCCCGGCCGCGACTGAAACAGGAACTGCGGCTGGACGAAAGTGGTAGGCCGTTTTTATGGGTAACGACCCTTCGGTAGCCTTGGCATGAAAGGTTACCAAAAGGAATCTATTTGAAAAGGACAATGGCATGACTCACGTTTCAATCGTTTTTTCCTTCTGCAAGGCGCTCGCTCCCAGTTCAATACGTCCTGCCTTCGGAGTGGCATGTTGGCGACTGGCCTTGTTGGCTTGGATGGTCGTGGAAAACCTGGCGATCGGACAGGTCACATTGGAGCCTCCATCCACGGTGGTGGCTCCTGCAACTCCCTCCACAGCCAGTCGTAATACTCCCTTCAATTTACCTGGGGCGTTGGTAATCGTTGGGGGTGGGGGAACTCCCGCTGAGGCGCGCGAGCGTTTTGTCCAATTGGCCGGTGGTTCTGAGGCCCACATTGTGGTCGTTCCCACCGCCAGTGCGACCGCTGAAGAGCGGGACGAAGAGTACTGGTTGGAGACATGGAGAGAGTTTCAAGTGGCGTCCTTGAACGTGTTTCATACTCGCGATCGCCGGCAAGCCGATTCTGAAGAGTTCTGCCGACCATTGCAACAGGCCACTGGAATTTGGTTTTCAGGGGGCAGTCAAAATCGAATTGTCGATGCTTTCATGGGCACTCGCGCTCAACAGATTATTGAGTCGTTACCGTACCGGTTAGTAGTCGAGGGTCGCCGAGGGAAACGGGGCGGCGTGGTGGGAGGAACCAGTGCTGGGGCTGCGATCGCCAGCCGAATTATGATTGTCGGAGGAAGAACGCAACCGAAACTGGCAACCGGTTTTGACTTGCTACCTCGAGCAATCGTCGATCAACATTTCTCCCAACGCAATCGCCAACAGCGACTGGAACAGGCAGTGCAGCAGAATCCCGAATGTGTCGGAATGGGCATCGATGGACGGACGGCGGTCATCGTTACGGGGCGCTCGTTGGTCGTTCAAGGACGCGGCCAAGCCCATTTGAGATTCGCCGCTACCGAATCGCAACCCGCTGCTAC
>JBGTHU010000074.1:0-3647 GCA_041745975.1 Mariniblastus sp. | reverse complement strand
GTAAGGCAGGGCTGGGTCCAGCTTAATGCGGTTATTTTTCTTTGACATTCCACCATCTTACGATCGTTTACGATTCAACACAACCGAAAAAAGTTTTGAAAACTTTCCAAAGTACGTTGCTACACTCTTGCAAAAACGATTAATCGGATAATACTAGAAAAAAGATCACATCGTATGCAGTTCATTTTTGATTAGGTTTCAATCAAATTATGATCTATACCATCCGCCAAACGGAATGCCGCCCCTAATGTCCCAACAGTTCCTCGCCCAGCTCGCTGAAATCTTGGCGCAGAACAACCCGATCCAACGGGGGGTTTTGCTTGCGGAAATTGAAGATTTGAATCACCCGGGTCGGCTCCAGGCAATTTGCGAGGAATACCCATCGCGCAGTGGTTCGGCGGAAATTTCGTTCATCATGTTCCTCATCGACCGACTGGATGTCTGGTCATTCCCCACTGGCACGGACGCAGCCGCCAACCGCTGGCCAATTAATGAGAAAGTCGACTTACCGGCTAGCGATTACCCACCCATCTCATTTTTTTGACGAGGTTTTTTATGGCAAGAAAAAACGTACGATTGGAACCACATTCTGCCGCTCAAGCGGAAAATTGCCCTTCGCGAGAGTTGCTTGTTCCGGCACCGGGCAGCAACTCCAAATTCAACACCGTCTTGAGTTCGATAGCTGCTGCTATCATTGCGGAATCGAACGAGAGGCCGGAAGTACCTGTTGATTCTATCGCACGTCTGGCTACCAACCCCAAAAAAGCCGAAGCCGAGAAGACAGCAGCTGCGGTAGCGGAACAGAGGTTCCGCAACACCAATCGCCTGGCCAAGCGGGAAATTGCGGTTATGGCCATCGCGTCAATCGACGGAACGCTCAAGAATTTGGAGAAAATCTCAGCTTCCATCTGGGCGCTTATGGCAGCCACTATCTTCGGTCGCCAGATCGGAGAATCGACCAACATGTTCCGACTCGCGAGCATACCCTTCTGGGGACGATTGTGCGTTGGTTTCGTGGTTTGTGCTATTGGCGTGGTGTTTGAAGTTGTTCAGGGGCTCGCTGTGATGCGTTGGGCGGAGCACCACCAAGACGAAAAGACGCTGTTCCAAATCGGCGTTTTCGCACCTTACTGCCTAGCGGTATTTGCGGCAGGGTCGGCCTTGAGCATCTTCCTAAATGCGAAGTGGGCACGCCGATTCATTATTGGCTTTGGTTTGGTGTTGCTGCCGCTCGGAGTGGTGGGAGGTTTTGTTTACGCGGTCAGGATGGGTGGAGATATGTCGAGTTTGGGACCAACCCTATTCGACACCGAATCGGCGGTTGCTTCGTTCTTCGCTTCGTTTCCCACGCACGCACACATGTACATTTTCGGCATTTGGTGTAGTGCGCTTGCAATTTATATGGGTAAAGCCCTTATCGCCAGCGCGACGGATTCGCTCGTCAACTTCCGTTATCAGGACACACCTCAACATGTGTATTGCAAGGAGACGCTCGCCACGCGCGAACATGATCGTCAATGTGCAGTGGCGACGAAAGTCGGAATGCAAGTTGTGATCAGCGATTACGACAAGGATCTTGCGTTGTTCGTTAAGGAGTGCTTGGGCCACCTGGATTATCTGAGGGAACGCATCACCCGATTGGGCATCCAGACGCTCGAAGATGGAATGGAACGTAGCCACTACCATCCGCGATCAATTCACGCGCCTAGCGCCAATGGCGATCATGCAGGCACCTAATTCACGTTCAAGTTTGTAGTCAATTTCACCATTTCTAAAAGGAACCGGTATGAAAATTATCGCTTTGAGTGTGTTCGTTTTGCTCACACCTGCAATGCTCGCGTCAGCCTACGCCGACGATCGAGCGACCGAAACTTTCGTTATCGTAGGTAGGGGACTTACCGATAGTGCCCGCGACACAGTTAAGCGGGAACTGACAAATCAAATTGCCAATGGTACTGAAGGTGATCAGCTGTTGGTTTTCGCCGGTCACAATCATGAGTTAGTAGCGACTATCCGGATTCCGGCTGGAAGCCCTCGACAGCGCCTTCGCGATCCTAGTTTGCAGGCCTCGATTACGAAAGTTGCCACCTACCTCACATCGGACAAAGCGTTTGTTGATCCCGAATATCGCGGACAATTCGGATTCCAGCATTTACCGAGAACATACTACGGCAATACGTTGGGACCAAGCAAAGTTCAGACTCGAATTATCCTTATCGGTGATCCACTGTTCAATGATCCGCAGAAACACGGCTTCTGGTCGATGCGCGAGCGACGGATACCATCGGACAAGTCGTTCAACACGTTCGATTGCACGCTTCCTTACATTAATAGGAGCAACAAGGCGATCCCAACATCAATTCCGATTGTGGTCGTACCGGACAGTGAAGATTGGTCATCGCACCGAAGACACCGCGATGCTGTAATTCGCGCGTATCGCCTTGCGATCCAATGCCAATTGGGCGGCCACCTTTCGGCATTCACAACCGATTGCACTAGGGGCTTTACATTCAGAGATGATAAGTCCCTGGTCAGCAAAGTCGAATTGGATGACGTTCCTTTCATCGGTATTTGGCGGTTTGGGGCTGGATTGCATTCGGAGGTCCGAACTCAGGATTTTTCTGATCCAGCATCGGCTAATCGCAGCGGAACAACATCCGGTTCCGACGCCACAAGTAGTTCCGGGTCTGATCAGCCAAATAGTGGCGATACTGCGGGAGTTGGATCAGTCAATGTAGGTTCGACGAACTCCGCATCGAACAACATCAGCGATCAAACTACTGCGACTCAAGAATCTGAGTCCGACGCATCGGAGCAGTCGGGGGATGGTCGATCTGCTACTGGCAGCTCGTCGAGTCGGGGTACGGGTACTCCTTCAAGTCGAGGTAGTCGTAGCGAACTTGCAAATGGAGCCCAAGATTTTGCGCGACGCGACAACTCTACTAGCAGGGATAGTGGTCATGAAACGCCGTTGGATGAACGTCCCGTGCGGGGCAGGCCCAACGAAATCAGCCCAAGTTCAGGGTCGGCAACAAGTCCCCGAGTTGGAGACGGTCAGCAAAGTTCGGCAGATCCCGTATCGATGTCTCAAGCCGACCGAGGTCGCCAGATAGGCAATGATAGTGCAGCGGAAACTCCCCCGGAAATTTCCCCACGCGGAAGTCCTACACAAAATGGCAATCCACCACGTGGCCCTAGCGTCGGTGATGGGGCTGTTCAGCCGGTACAACTTGCTAGCGATACTCGATCGGCGCAAGTCGAGCAGAGCACTTCGCCTCAATCACCGACCTTGGCATCAAAGAATGGAGGTGAAACACAAACCAGACCAGGAATTGCTCCCAGCAGTGTAGCCGTCCAGGTTACGCTCCAGTGGAAGGGGTGCCCGCACAGCGACCTGAACCTCACTAGTGCCATGCCCAATGCGAAGATTACCCGATCTGCTCCCAGAGGCTCTGGTCAGCCTAATGAGAGAACCGAGACGCTTTCGGTTTCGGATTCTTCGTTGACCGACTTGCAGTTTTCCGTGGACTTGGTCTTCACCCATGCGGACGTCGATGGCTTGCTCGTTGTGGTAACGAACAATCGTCGATTTGAGATGCCTTTTCTGTTCTGTGTGCGGTACGGCCAACGCGGTCAAACTATGCACG
>JBGTHU010000073.1:0-4406 GCA_041745975.1 Mariniblastus sp. | reverse complement strand
ATAGGTAAGCCCAGCACGCCCCGAACCAGGATCAGCCCGTAAACAAAGAAAATTTGCAGGAAACAAGCCAGGTAAAGTGCAATCAACAACCAGAACAGGTTGAACAAGATCCCGATCCCTTTGCTGGCCATCACCCAGGCGATCAAAGCAAATACGCCGTAGGGAGCCAGCTCCATCACAACTAAGGTGACTCGCATCATCACTTCGGAGGCCGCTTCAAAGAAATCTCGCACAGGGTATCCGGCCGCTCCGGCCAACAGAATGCCAATTCCGACCATGATCGAAAAGAAAATAATCGGCAGCACATCCGCTTCAGCCATGGCTTGGATCGGATTGCGGGGGATGATGGCCAGCAAGCGGTCGGAGAACGATCCTGCTTCTTGAGCGGCCTGCAGGCGGCTTTTAACATCTTCCACATCCGCCTCCGAGGCAATGCCGTACTCGACTCCCTTACCTGGTTGGATAATCGAACCAACCATCAACCCCAGTGAAACAGCGATGGCCGTTGTGGCAAAATAAAGGGCAATCGTGCGACCGCCCAGCGAACCCAATTTCTTGGGATCTCCCATTGCCGTCACGCCGGCGATCAGGGTGGTCATGATCAAGGGGACGATCAACATCTGGATCAACCTGACAAAACCGTCGCCGAACGGTTTCAGCCAATCGGTGGCGTATTTGTCAGCCCATTGTTTGCCGGTGATAATTTCCTCGACCGGTTCCCCATCGACCTCATTTATGGTGAAAGTGTCGGGTAACCCGTAATGCATCGCCAAACCGACGACCAAACCCAACAGCAGTCCGGTGAAGACTTTTTTCCAAAGTGCCAAGGCATGCCATTTTTTGAACATAATTTGATAACGATTCTGTTGGACGACTTTTTTTGCCGCGGGTTAAACCATGGCGAGTGTTAGAAAAAAAATTTATAATTAATAAACGCGTCTTGGAAAGTCGCGGCTACCTTGGGGGCGATAAATTTTTATCTGCCGTTCCCCCAGTAGGCGGCAGTCGGTCAAACTGCCGCACTCATTATTGAATATATTGGGGTAGTCAGAAACCCAGTATATCGATTTTAATATCCTGACGCGAGTTGAGGGGTCAACGATTCCTTAATGAGTAAAAAGGGGTGTCGCGGCAAACGAGATAGGCGGTTTGCTTCGACTGAGATCATTTTACCATTGACAGAGTGGATTTCCGTTGAATTTACAATCGATCAAAATACTTCTACAAAAATCCCTGACCGCCCTAGGAGTGCGGTTTCGTGATCTTTTGCCGATCTTGATTACGATAACTTTTTTCCAGTTGTTTGTCTTTCAACAAGGATTGGAAAATTTGGGAAGCCTGATAATCGGCTTGGTGATGGTCGTTTGCGGTTTGGCATTGTTTATTAGTGGATTAGAAATGGGACTGTTTCCATTGGGTGAACAGATGGCTCGTGATTTTGCCAAAAAGGGGAGCTTGTTTTGGTTGGTGGCGTTTGCGTTTTCGTTAGGCTTTGGCACGACGTTTGCCGAACCGGCATTGATTGCGGTGGCCCAAAAAGCTTCCGAACTGGTGGTTTCAGCAGACGCGGAAGAATTTCTTCTCGATGCGGAACAGATCGATCGGAAACAAAAACAATTTGCCTTTGTTCTGCGTCTGATGGTGGCAGTAGCCGTTGGATTGGCTTTGGTGCTGGGGGTTATTCGCATTATTAAAGGATGGCCATTGCATTACATTATCATCGGAGGCTACGCACTTGTGGTGTCGATGACGCTGATTGCTCCCAAAACGATTGTGGGGATCGCCTATGATTCTGGGGGTGTCACGACGTCGACGATTACAGTACCTTTAACCGCGGCGTTGGGAATCGGCTTGGCCAGTTGCATCAAGGGCCGCAACTCACTGTTGGATGGTTTTGGGTTAATTGCATTCGCGTCGATCACACCGATCATTTTTGTTTTGTTGCTGGGAATGCTATGGTGATGTTGGCGATTGATACGATTGCCCTGGCGCTTCAAGGGGTTGGATTTAACGATTTCGAATTTGGAAATTGGATGCCGCCGGCTTGGATGCCGCCGGCTTGGACAGGCAATGCGGTTGAAAAAATTAGCATCGCGGGTCGATTGGCAGCCTCGATTTTGAGTACGATCGTCGATATTTTACCGATTGCTGGAGTGATTCTTTTTTTTCAGATGGTCGTTTTGCGGCGACCGCTCGCCAATCCCCAGCGATTATTCTTGGGATTTTTCTTTGTACTTTTGGGGTTGTCATTTTTTTTGGTAGGTTTGGATGTAGCCCTTTTCCCGCTCGGAAGTGAAATGGCTCGCCAGTTGACTGAGCCCGAATTTTTAGGAACGGCATGGGATAACGAGCAAAACCCTTCCGCAGACTGGCGAATGTTTTACTGGACCTACCTATTTGCGTTTTCGATTGGCTTTAGTGCCACCATTGCAGAACCTGCTTTGATCGCTGTAGCGATGAAGGCGGAGGAAGTCTCCGGCGGGGCCTTGCGAGCCAAAAACTTGCGATGGGCAGTTGCCGTTGGTGTCGGTGTGGGTATTACACTGGGCGTGTTTCGAATAATCGCGGGGCATTCCCTGCCGGCTTACATCGTGACGGCTTATTTGTTCGTTGTGGTGCAGACTTGGTTCGCACCTAAATCGATTGTTCCTTTAGCTTACGATTCTGGTGGAGTCACAACTTCCACGATCACCGTTCCCATCATTACTGCGTTGGGGCTGGGGCTTTCGTCTCAGATTCCGGGCAGGAATGTGCTCATTGATGGCTTTGGCTTAATTGCTTTTGCCTGCCTATTTCCCATCATTTCTGTGATGGGTTATGCCCAAATCGGACAATGGCTTAATCAGCGGCAACGTAAACCAGCAAAACAGAGTGTATCGAGTACTGCAACTGTTCCGAGTACCGAAGAGCAGGCACAAACATCGCTTGCAGAGCGTCCGTTGAAGGAAAAATTAGAACCAGATGATCCAGCTCAAGATTCTCCAAATTAGAGGATACCTAAATGCGATTTAAATTGATTATTGCGTTTGTTAATGACGACGAAACGAATGCCGTCATGAAGGCCGCACGAGACGCCGGTGCGACGGGGTCAACCATCATTGGCAACGCGCGGGGGGAAGGGTTGAATCCCAAAAAAACATTTTTCGGGCTGAACCTGGAGTCTCAACGAGACGTTTTGTTGTTCTTGGTGGAGGAACATCTCAGTCGAGAAATCTTGGAACAAATCGCCAGCGTGGGGAATTTTGATGACCAACCGGGAACAGGCATCGCCTTTCAAATCGATGTCGAAGACGCCATTGGCGTGAGACACCAAATACAAGAACTTAGTAGTTTAATTGAGGAAAAATTATGAGCCGAGAATTGTTTGTGAGTGTACAAGATGTAATGAAACGCAATTTTGACTTAGTTCAGGGAACCATGACCGTCAAGGAAGCGTTATTAACTATGAAACATCCCGAAACTCGCATGTTCATTATCGACAAGCGGGAAGATTCGGATGAATATGGATTGGTGCTGATCTCCGATATCGCCAAACATGTTTTGGCTGCCAATCGATCGCCAGAGCGAGTTAATCTGTACGAAATCATGGCCAAGCCGGTGTTGAGTGTCAGTCCCGAAATGAACATCAAATATTGTGCTCGGCTTCTGGAGCGATTTTCATTGTTACGGGCACCGGTGATCAGCGCCGGGAAGGTATTAGGAGTTGTCAGCTTTCATGATTTGGTGTTGGTCGGGTTGAAGAAATTGCTGGAAGAAGAATCGTAATTGAATCGTAATTGATGACCAGCGAAACTGGTAGCTGGGCCAACGGCCGATAACAACGTAAACGCTCAACCTCCCCACACATTGCGCCGATGATGACAGTTGACGAATAACCGTTAACGGTTACCGCTTACGTTTCTTCCGTAGGTTGCTGGGGTTCACGTTGCAATAATTGGTTTTTGAGATCGGCAGCCAATTCGTAGTCCTCACGTTCAATGGCTTGGTCCAAACGCTCTTGCAAGGTCAGATTGATGCCGTATCGTTCGCGCAAACTTTGTTGAAACTCCATCAGCCGCTGCACCAATTCATCTTCTTCGAATTGATCGATGGCTTCGTATTCCTCGAACAATGTTTTTATTTGGGCCAATCCTAAATTGACTTCTTCGATGGCCATTTCAGCTTGCAGCGGTGACACATCGACATCTCCGTCTCCGTCTTCTTCTTGTTGTCCAACATGAGCCAGAGCCGCCGCGGGAGTGCGAGGATTAATTACAAACGGTCGATACTGTTCATGGGAGATTGTCCACTGTTCATCGGGCGAATAAGTTTTGCAAAAGTCCATCAGGCTCAGAGTATGTTTGGCATCACGAACTGCATTTTGGAACTCTTTTAGCTGCAACCAACAGACTCGGCGATGATAAAAC
>JBGTHU010000072.1:0-2342 GCA_041745975.1 Mariniblastus sp. | reverse complement strand
TTGTTGGGTTTGCTCCAGTTTTTGTTGAGCTTGTTCCAGACCTTGTTGGGTTTGAGCTAGTTCTTGTTGGGCTTGTTCCAGACCTTGTTGGGTTTGAGCAAGATCGTGCTGGGTTTGCCCCAGTTGTTGCTGCATTTGATCCGATAATTGTTGGGCCGTTTGTAGCTCAACAGTGATACGGTTGGCGTCTTGTTGTTGCTGGTCGAATCGTTCGATACGGGCTTTCAGTTCCTCCCGCTCCGCTTCCCAAGTTTGCTGAAGCGAGGCCAGCGTTTCCACTTGTCGACTGGCTTGCTCGAGATCTTGTTGAGTTTGCTGCAATTGTCGCTTTACTTCTTCGATCTGCCCGGCATGTTGGTTGGCGGCAGCAACTTCGGTCCCCGATTCGACAATCGTCTGATCTGCTAATGGGTATCCGTCCAACTGAGCCTTAACTGGATTCGCGGGAGAACGCGGTTTCATATCTCCTTGAGTTTGGTCGATGGGGGAATCGAAATGGCTGACCACATTCGAATCGAGTCGTTGTTGCCTTTTTGGAAAAAGATCGCTCAGGTCTTCCTTAATTATTTCTGGGGAAAGGTTTCCTATATCTTCGACATTGACGTTGGCATCGAAATCCGTATTGGTATCGAAACCCGAACTGGTATCGAATCCCGTATCGGTATCGAATCCCGTATCGGTATCGAATCCCGTATCGGTATCGATGTCGGTTTTCACATCAACAGCACCTTCTTTCGTTGCTAAGAACCCCTCAGCACCGGATAAGATCTGATCAAAATTGGGATCAAATAGGTTGGCTTCGTCGGATGTTGGCGAAGAACCGAGTGTGTCAGAAAGGTCATAGGATGCATAAGATTGATCGTCGGGCAATTCCACCGCAGGTGGCTTATCCAAACGGGACCGTTTGCGAAATTGCCCGACCTTACGTTGACTGAGCTGGTCGCTATTTGAACGGTTGTTTGACTGTCTCCGCCTAATTTGCCAGACAAACCAGACAGTCAGAATTATGCCCAAGATTGCTAAAAGGCCTCCGAACAACCAGTCGTTCGGTTCGAAATCGGCCCAAAAGTTCAACATTTGAAAAGATGCGATTGTTGACATTGATAAATTCCCATTTCCATTCCCATTTCGCAAAATTGATTTTACCCTTTAATTTTAACTCGTTTTGTTGAAAAGGTTGACTCAAATTCGATATTAACCGATAAAAAGGTGATTTTTGTTATCGAGAATGCGGATCTTTACAGGTTCCCATTGTTCGCTATTTATCATTTCAGAAAGATAATGATGTCCTCAGAACTGCCAATGAAATCGAGTTTTTTCAGCTTTTTCTTGCTTGGTGTCGTCGCCTTCTTGTATTTTGCGTTGTCTCTCTGGTGTACCTTAGACCCTCAAACTACTTCCGAAAAAGTAGGATTTCAACGAATACCGGGGGCTGGTGAGTCCGAATTTCTGGTGATTTACGGGGGCTTGGAAATGGCCATGGCGTTGATGTTTTTTATGCCATTTCTCAGGAGATCATTTTTGTTGCCCAGTTTATTTTTTTGCTTTCTAATCCATCTCTGCCTGGTGGCTTATCGCTCGGCTAGTTTTGCAATTTATAGTGACATTCCCCCGTTTACTTACCAATTGGCAATCGGCGAGTGGGTCATCCTGTTGATGTCATTGCTGGCGCTGTTTTTAAATCGTGCTGCTCTATTCTTGACCAGCTCTGCCACTCAATCGGATCGATTTCAAAATGCGTAACACTTCAGCCGAATCCCGACTTAGATCGATTGAGGCAGAGGTTCACGCGTATCCGATCAACAAGAGGGGCCATTTTGTCGAAACGCAATGATTTCCGGTGTCAAAACGTTTCTCCGAATCACGCTTTGTCCTTGGAGAAAACGAACGACATTTCAAGACCGTGAACGGTTACAAAAAACTTCCATTTTGACATCGGTTGGCTTAATGATTCCGGCCGCCATCGCCTGGTGAACCAATTGATTCAGCCCATTATTTTCCGCTGACCCGATGTCGATCGTCCATTGATTAACGTACAAATCCACGTGTTTAAAAAGTACCTGATCATCAAATTCGGCCGCATAACGTTTCATCGTTGGTAATGTTCGGTGTCGATTGGCCAACCCGAATTGAATTGATTGGCGGATAATCGTTTGAACTTTTTCGATCAATCCGACGCCCAGGTTCCGGCGAGCGACAATTCCCCCCAGCGGCAGTGGTGCCGCGGTGAGGCTCTCCCAGCGACTGCCTAAGTCTTCAATTTGACTTAAGCCCTGGGCTTGCCACGTAAATCGACCTTCATGGATACAGACTCCTAAATCCGCTCGTCCTGATTTCAGCTG
>JBGTHU010000071.1:0-3034 GCA_041745975.1 Mariniblastus sp. | reverse complement strand
GGCTGTCGCGTGACCCCCGAGTCCCTAATCCTGCCGGATGAAACCGCATTCGAAATTAATTTTCGCGATGCGGATGATCAATTCGTTTCCGTTTTTGCTTCCTCCTGCCGCGTTAAACCGACGGTTGAGGAAATAGAAGCGATTGAAAACTACTCGGTTCAAATCTGTTTGACCGGAGCGGGAGGCTCAGAAGAAAACGCGAAATCGATGATGCAGGCTGCGATGGCGATTTTGCAGGCTGGTGGCTCGGGTGTGTTTATCGACAACAGCGGATTGGCATTTGGTGCTACCGAATGGTGTCGAATGACTGAAGATGGGACTACGGATGCAATCAGTTTTGCCTTTGTCAGTGTCATTCGAGGCAGAGTGGACGTGTTCACGATGGGCTTGCACGTCCTGGGCTTTCCCGATTTGCTGATGCGGACTGGCGATATCAGCCATGACGGTTCGGAAATCATCGAGATGATTCAGTACCTGTGTCACCGTGAGGCGAAAATTGGCAACGGTCACGTCTTAGCCGACATGCATGGCCCACGTTTCGTCGTAGCAACGACTAAAGACGATAAAGCCCCTGCCAATTCGCCGATGTTTAATCCCTGGGGCCGACTGCGGTTAACCAGCGCCAAAGAAATCTCCCAATCAAATTGAGAACGCTTGGCGGTCAGCCTGAATTGAATCTGGTTTCAACTCAGCAACTTCTGCTTACCCGCGACGACGACGCAAGCCAACCAAGCCGACGCATCCCATGCTTGCGAACCATACCAGTAAAGAACCTGGTTCGGGAATGACATGTCCCACTTGACCCCAGACGGTTACGTGACTGATCCCTTTTTGAGAGGTAGTAGGCCCATTTTTCGCCCAGTAATCGCCATCGTAATAAACACCCTGGGAAAATCCATTAGCTCCTGTGAAGAACTCTCTACTGAACGAGATCGTACCCGCATTGAACTGATACAAGTTAAAGCCAGTGTTTCCAATCTTCACTGTAAGATAGAGCGGGGTGATTCCCGAACCTGTATAGGTAATGGTCCCCGTGTCGTCATCACCTGTCATCGAAAACGAACTCACGTAATCACCCGATCCCGGGCCGGGAATCTGAGGATTATTGCCTACGTAATCATTCTTGTAAAGATTTTCAAGCGTTCAAGTTAAATCTACACCATCCGCAACCTGAATCGCGGCTATAACCCGCTCAATAGGGTCATTTCCATTAAGAGGATTCTGAAATGACCCTAAAATAGACGCTTCAACCTGCGTTGCACCCATTACCAGCGTCGCAATCGCAACCCAAAAAACTTTTCGAAACATGGATTTTCTCCAAAAAACAAGTTGTGAAAAAAAATAAATCCAGATGCACCCGCTGGCTGTAATCATTATATCGAGGCGGAATATCATTACAATAGGCCTCGATTTAATTTTCTGGATTTGTTTGTTCGGGCTCAATTGGGCCGAAAAATCGGGGATTCGGTGCGATTCCTTGAACTGAGCACAGTTTTCAAAGACTTTCATAAACATCCTAAGAGTGGCCTGTCAAAAATTCGATTTGGAGGAATGCTTAAAGTAAAACGATGACCCGAATCGTGAGTTTTGAAGTTGCGCTATCTCATAGGTTTATCATGCATTAGTCCTGTATTCTACGGGGATTGCGTTGGCGAGCAACCGTTTCAGCTTTTGGATGGCGCCGGCGGTAGTTGAACGGTCGGACAGATATTAAGGTATATCGCTAAACACTCCGCCAAGCCGGATTTTTGACAGGCCAGGCTGAACCTCCTGCCGAAACCACCACCACTCCCAATCCAAGCGCGGAATGAGCGGGGACTTAAATGGGGAACGAATAAAAAGGGGACACAACGCTTTGTTCCTGTATTTTCGTACCGTTTCTACCGCATTTCGGCGCTTCCGCTCGCTCGTCAGTGAAGTCGTCCCGCCTATTTCGAGAATGGGTTCTCTCGAATCGGTTGAAACGCCTCCCGCCATTGCCCCCAGCCCGAGGCCAAATGGATCACGATTAAGACGACTGGAATCCACGCCGCGGCTCGCCAGCAGCCGACCTTGCGGATCACCCCCAATGAGCCGAGCAATATGATCGCCAAATACAATCCCAACACCGACAGATAAAACAACGCTGCCCACTTAGAAAATAGGCCAGCCAACAAGCCGACGGGAAGTCCCGCCACAAACAAGGCCGGGACCAAGGTTTTCAGCGATCGGGTCTCCGGGTGTTTCCGCATCAATCGAACTCGCCCTCGACCGTAACGGACCAATTGGCGAAACAGGCCCGCCAAGCTCCCGCGAGGTTCGTAGCGGATTTGCAGTTCGGGGGCGAACCAGCAACGGAGCCCCGCTTTGTCAATGCGGTGGTTTAGCTCCACATCCTCGCAGGCGTCAAACGAATCGTCGAAGTTGCCCACTTGCTCAAATACTGAGCGGCGGTAGGCAACGGCCACACTATGGGCCGGGACGAACTGCGGTTGATCGCTATAGATAAAGCTGTCCGGATGATGGCCGACCGGCGAACTGCGGGCGGCGGCGATGGCTTGTTGGACCGGCGTAGCGCGGGAGACGTCCTGCGGTTGGGGGCGTCCCAGGCAATCCGCTCCGCTGGTTTCAAAGGCCCGCACCAATTTGTTCAAGTAATCAGGGTCTTGCAGTTCGCAGTGACCGTCGACGATCAACAGGTAGTCGCCGGCCGCTTCCCGGACCCCTAGGGCTCGGCCCGCACTCGACCATCGTCGCGGGTTAGTCAGAAGTCGGACGCGGGGATCTTGAGCCGCGATACTCGCCACGATTTCGGGAGTCTTGTCTGTCGATTCACCGTCCACCACTAAGATTTCGGCAGCATCGAGTGGAAAGTTTTGTTGCCGCAGGGCGAGCAAGGTCCGCTCAATAAATCGCTCTTCATTGCGGATGGGGACAATCACCGAAACCAGAACCGCCATCAGATTTCCTCAATCAGTCGAGTGTTAAAAGTGGTCAGCCCCTTTGGAGGCGCGTGTTTGAAAAGGGGTCTGACCCCTTTTCAAACACTCAGAGA
>JBGTHU010000070.1:0-3483 GCA_041745975.1 Mariniblastus sp. | reverse complement strand
TGATTGACCTGGACGACGAATTCGGCGAATTGTCCCGCTGGTTAAACGGTGCCAACCAAGCGAGAACGGCATCCAATTTGCCGCAAAGAGAAACTGGTTCCAGTACCTTGCCTCGGCGAACTGGAACCGGGTCATTTTTTGGATCGACCTTGCCCTTGAGGTCTGCGGGAACCTTGCCGCTGCGTTCCAGTTCTACGCTGCCATTGCGAGCTGATTCAACGCTACCACTGCGATTCGGATCCACCTTGCCACGGCGAGTTAATCCGACGTTGCCGCTGCGATCCGATTCGACGTTGCCGCTGCGATCCGGTTCGACGTTACCGTTGCGATCCGAATTGACATTGCCGTTGCGATCAAATTCACCGCGACCGTCACAATCGACATTGCCGTTACGATCCCCCCCGCTGAGTAGAACTACTCGCTGACTCGGTATCGGCAGGTCGCATAATCAGTTCCAGTTCAACCATCCCCGTTCCACTTTTTTCAATTAGTGTCGGTTTGAGATATCGTTCCGGTTTCCTTCGGCCGGGAACGCGAAAGCTGTCACCTTTATGAACCACGGGACGCGATTCGATCATGGTACCGAATTGATACGATCCAGCCAATTGGCAGGGGAACCAAAACCCCTGCCCTTCGCTATTCATCAAGTAAAACTCGGGATAAGTGTGCCCGGGAACCAAAACGGCTCGTGCTGGGATTTGCATCGCTCGACAAAGGGCGATGAATATCGAAGACATTTCCTCGCAATCGCCTTTGCCTTGATCCAACGCCTCCAGGCAACTGCGAATTTCCGAATCAAATTCATATTGGATGTTCTCTCTTACCCAGCGATAGTTCGTTTCGACTTGCTCCCAAGCCGACAAATTTTCGTCGATCAATTCATCGACGATTTC
The DNA here is from genome assembly GCA_041745975.1 of Mariniblastus sp. Taxonomy (GTDB): domain Bacteria; phylum Planctomycetota; class Planctomycetia; order Pirellulales; family Pirellulaceae; genus Mariniblastus. Next base: position 2,590 of record JBGTHU010000070.1, on the reverse strand, counting down.
CACAATCCGCCGATGTCGACTTTCAATAAACGGAGTTGGTTGTAAAAACCGGCCTAAATCTCGCTTTTGTCGATCGTTTCGATCCGGAATTTTCCACCGCTGAATATCGGATGGCGGAAAAATGTTTCGCTTTTGGAACTCGAAACGAAGGGAGACTTCTGCCACTTCACCTAATGACATCCGCGGGATTTGGAATGTCACCATACGGGATTCCGCGGTCGGTTCAGTGATGTTGATGCGATCCACGCCAGGAGTTTTGTTTGTGATTTCTTGAAGGATTTCCTGTTCAGGAAAAGCTAATGGAATTGGTGCCGTCGCCGTCAGACCTTGCAGAGTGGCTTTGGCCGTGATCCGTAAACCAAACTCCCAAACCTGATTTTCGTAATTCTGGAAACTCGGCTGGTCTGTGGCCAGTACGACTGTATCGCTTAAACCGATGCGGTCGTTATGATGATGCTCCTGATCTTGAGTCTGAGCAAAGATAACGGCCCCCCTGCCGACCAGGCCGCATGGATCTACAGGGAGACTGGTTAATGCCACACAACAGAAAAATACGCAAAATGCAGAGGAATTCCAGGAGAGGTTTCTCGAGATTTTACTTTTGACGATTTCCATTGGCAGTCACTCTCCTTTATCTGTTAACGATGACGGGTAGGGTGAGATTCGAGGCTCCCACCGAGGCAATATCTAATCGCGGTGTTGCTTTGGAGATGAATTTTCTTGCCTCGGAGACGCGAGCGACGACTTCTAGTCATTGGGGAGCAATTCCCGGATGAATTCGACAATCGGTTTAGCCGCCCCCGAGCGACCTTTAGCGCTGACATATTCGGCCACAAAACGTTGTCGCTGAGACTTTTCGGGGACTTTAATATTATCGCCCTTTTGTAAAATGACCCGCGGTTCAGAGTAGCATCCAAACTCTCTTAATCCAGCGACATTGGCAGGAAACCAGTGTAAATCTCCCGCATCATCGGCAAGGCAAAATTCAGCATAACTCGATCCATCCACCCAGACCACACGCGCCGGAACTCGATGAGCCCGGCATAACGCAATGAACAGACTGATTTTGTCTTCCTCGCTACCATACCCTTGCTTAAATGCCTTGATGGAATCGACATTGGCCATTTCGCGTTGTTCAATTTCGTCACGCACCCAGTCATAAATCGCCCGGATCTCTTCCCAAAGGCTGGATTTTTCTTGGACAATTTCAGTCAGCTTCTCTTTTAATTTTCGATCATTGAATGTGATCGAGGGACTGCTCCCCAGATAATCATTCAGGTTTCGATCGTCGCTGCCCGGTCTCACCAAGTCGTCGGTGACTGATGGACCATCAATTTGGCATGTCACCACACGAAACGTGGTCGTTAATTCTAATGTCTCTCTGGCTGGCAAATTGGGTAGCTTGATTAACATCTGTTTCAAGCCGTTGTCCAGGATTCGATAGGTAACGACTTGGGCCTTGATTGGAATATCCTCTTGTACTACAGATACCGACTGTTCGGGCCAATCATTGGGTACGGGAAGTGTGATGTAAATATTGTAAGAATCGGCCGCACCACCGGTTAATCGGACTCCCGCTTTCCAACGCGAAATGATAGGGTCGGTATAGGTTAGTCGAGTCGAATTGGATAGGGTGGGATCCGTTTTGGTTTTGTCAAATTCAGCCTGCGCAGATGATGATTCCGAACTTTCCGTTTTTTCGGTCTTCGGTAATCCCGAAGTGAAAATACCACCTGCCGAATGGTCGATCTTGGGTGGTGTTTTCTGATCCGATTGAATTTTCGCCGAACATAATTGGGGCCAGGCGACGGCTAACGTCACGGCAGCCAATATTAAGGAAAAAAACGATTCGCGTGGCATGGTCTGTCGCTTGATTTCGCTCCCGGATCGAAGTGTATCGGTCATCAGATTCTCAATCGGTTATATGTCGTATCCACGAAGTGAATTTGGAAATCGTGTAACATTTCAGAGGTAAGTGTTTCGTAGGGTATGCGAAGTCGGCCACTATGTTTTGTCTACCCATTCGAGTAAGCGTCAAAATAGTTCAACTGAAGCCAACCAATCCATTCCGCCGACTTTACAGCCCATCGATTTAATCCTAACCTAAATTTATCGGTGTTCCAACAAAAAAGTGACGAGATATCCCTGATATCCCGTCACTTTTGGTAAATTTGGTACATTCCAACGAAGTGGTGCCGGCTGCTTTTGATTTAGCAGCAAACGGTTTCAATCTAGCCCCTCTCATTTCGAAAGTTTGGCAAAATCAATTGGAGCCGTTACCTGACATTGGAGGAACCACCAATTCGCCCAATGAGCCCGAGTTGCGAGTACCGGAACCGATTTGGGGGGAGATCGTTGGATTGATAAACGTTGATTCGGAATAGCCGAAATTATCGGATGGGTAGTACCCTGAGTTTACCGAACCAAACTCGACCCCGCAATTTCCATCGATGCATCCCGAATGCCCCTGCATCATCGGAAGCGAGTCACTCAACTGCCCTGCAGGGACGTTACAACTATCACATTGTCCCCCACGATTGAACAAATCAGCAATCGGACGAGGCCGGTTGCGAATCCAATCACCAAATGA
>JBGTHU010000069.1:0-5800 GCA_041745975.1 Mariniblastus sp. | reverse complement strand
TGAGGATGGCTCAACCGTTTTCGTTGCGCGCCCCATTGGTTGACGGCAGCGGAAACTTCGGATCGATTGACGGTGATAACGCAGCGGCCATGCGATATACCGAATGCCGATTGACGCGGCTGGCCAGCGAAGTTCTGGATGACTTGAGAACACGAACTGTCGATTATCGGATTAACTATGACGGTTCCCGCGACGAGCCAGTGGTGTTGCCCAGTCGCGTGCCCAATCTGTTACTCAACGGGGCGACCGGAATTGCCGTGGGGATGGCGACGAATATCCCTCCTCACAATTTGAAGGAGCTCTGCTTAGCGCTGTTGAAGTTGCTGAAAGACCCTGTAATTAAACCTTATCAGTTGGTCGCCAAGGATGCCGTGCAGGGACCGGATTTCCCCACAGGGGGCCAGATCATTAACACCAAAGAAGAACTTCGCGAGATCTAAGCGACGGGTCAAGGGGCCATTCGCGCCCGCGGCACCAGCAAGGTCGTCGGCGGAGGCCGGGGTGGGGAAACGGTCTTGCAAATCGTGTCTATCCCGTTTGCCGTCAACAAAGCGAATCTGGTGGAGCGAATTTCCGAACTGGTTTATTCCAACAAAATGCCCTTGGTGTCGGAGGTCCGCGATGTATCAACGGATGACATTCGAATCGATTTGGTGTTGAAGAGAGGTGCTGATCCCGAAAAAGTGTTGGCTTTCCTCTACAAGAACACCCCGCTACAAACGAACTTCAATGTCAATATGACTTGCTTGGTTCCGACCGAAAATCCTTTGGTGGGAGCACCCGCGCGATTGGGATTGAAAGAAATCCTATGGCATTTCCTACACTTCCGCTTGGATGTGGTGACTCGCCGACTGGAAAACGAACTGGCGTCGTTGAATAAACGGATTCATATTCTTCGCGGATTCGTCACGATTTTTGACGCACTGGATGAAATTATTCGGATCATTCGTCGCAGCGAGGGGAAAGCAGACGCCGCTGAAAAAATAATGAAACGCTTCCCCTTCAAACCGGGATCTAAAGGCAAGGCCTCCGATGGATTAGATGCCGATCAAACTGAGGCTATCTTGGAATTGAAGCTCTACCGGTTGGCTCGGTTGGAAATCAACTTGGTCAATGATGAACTCAAGAAAAAAATCAAACGCGCCAATGAAATCGACCACTTGCTTCAAGAAGATACGATCGACACCAATCATTCCGGTCGCTGGCAAATTGTTCGCGGTGAAATCGAATTGCTGATTCAAGAATTCGGATCAAATGAAGCAGGACAACGCCGGACGATTATCCAAAGTGTTGATAACGAAATCGAATACACTGCGGAAGATTTCATTGTAGCCGAAGATTGCCATGTGATGCTTACCACTGACGGCTGGGTTAAGAGGCAACGGCAAATCAGCGACCCAGAAAAAAGCCGCTTGCGACAAGGAGATTCCGTACTTGATGTCGTGGCCGGGTCGACTCGCGCGACCATCGGGTTCTTCTCGTCAATGGGCGTTTGTTATACGACGCGAATGACTGATATTCCCGCGTCCACCGGATTCGGGGAACCGATCCAGAAATTATTCAAATTAAAAGACGGTGAGCGGATCGTATCGATCGTCTCGTTCGATTCGCGAGTCATTGGTGAAATTCGCGAAAACCCTAAAAAACCGGAACTCTGCCCGGAGACCCATGGCTTGGCCGCCACTAGCAATGGTTTCGCGCTGCGTTTTGGATTGGAGGGACTGGCGGAAGTCTCCAGCCGCAGCGGTCGGCGGTTCGCCCGCGTGGCTCCCGGATCGGAAGTGGTTGCGGTCTACCCCGTCAATGGATTGGAAACCATTTTGGCAATCTCGCAAGATTGCCGCGCCATGGTGTGTCCAGCCGAAGAAATCAATTACTTGACCGGAGCTGGAAAAGGAGTGACTTTGATTAAGCTGGCCAAAACCGATCGCTTGTTGGGCTTCAAACCATCGACGGGTGAACGCGATTTGCTGGTTGTGGAAACGAACCGAGGTGCAAGAAAAACCGTTTCAACTGCCAAATATCGAGTCACCTCGCGAGGCGGTCGCGGAACCGAGATACAAAAAAATGGTAAGATCTCCAAAGTGATCCATCCTCCGATTGAAGCCCCGGCGGAACTCAAACCTCTGAAAGATTAATCGGCAAGACGTAAACTGACGCTGATTTGCCTACGTTATGCTGCATGGGGACAACCGGATCACCCCTTTTAGCAACCAAGCCAAAGCCTAACGGAATCCTCCCCGTCCCCCCACCAAAAATTTAATCAACAACCACCAATTACCACTAGTTGCCAACATGAGTAAAACCTACGACGCCAAAGATATTGTTGCACTCGAAGGGCTGGAACCCGTACGCAAACGACCCGGGATGTATATCGGCGGTGTCAGCAGCGCCGGACTGCACCACCTAGTTTGGGAAATTATGGACAACTCGGTCGATGAAGCGATGAATGGTCATGCTACCGAGATTACCGTTCATTTGCACAACGATGGGGAAACGGTCAGCGTATCGGATAACGGTCGTGGCATTCCGATTGACAAGCATGCTAAAACCAAAAAACCGGCCCTGGAAGTCGTGCTGACCGTCTTGCATGCCGGTGGCAAATTCGATGGGAACAGTTACAAAACGGCCGGAGGTTTACACGGTGTGGGAGCATCGGTGGTCAATGCGTTGTCAAAAAAATTGGTCGCCATCGTGAAACGAGATGGTGCTCAATATCGGATGGAGTTTTCCCAAGGTGTCCCCAAAACAAATCTGCAGAAATTAAAAGGTGCGGTGCGGGGGACAGGTACCATGATTACATTTACACCCGATCCAACCATCTTCCCCAAAATCAATTTTAACCCAGCCACCATTGCCGCCCGGATCGAGACCAGTAGCTACCTCCATCGCGGGATTAAATTCACCTTCATTGATGATGTCAATAAATCAAAACAGAGCTATCATCACGAAAATGGTATCGTTGATTATTTAGGTAAGGTACTCATCGAACGTTCGACCAAGCCGATACACGAAACTCCTTTTGTCTTTCGCCGAGAAAATGATCCGCGGATTGAAGTCACAATGCAGTGGAGCGAATCGACGGATGAACACGTTCGCTCCTACGTCAATGGAATCACCACCGGTAGCGGTGGCACGCACGAAAATGGGTTTCGATCGGCGGTGATCAAAGGCGTGCGAAATTATATTGAAATGCACAACTTGACGCCGCGAGGGGTTAAAATCAACCACGATGACATTCGGGAAGGATTGATCGGGATCGTTTCCGTATTTATCGCCGAACCTCAATTTCAAGGTCAAACCAAAGACCGTTTGAACAACCCCGAAGTCCAAAATCAAATGGAGAGCCACCTGCGGCCGGCATTGGAACAGTGGTTGAACAATAACCGCAGCTTGGGTGATTCGATCGTCGCCCGTGTCATCGCGGCCGCCCGCGCACGGGCTGCGTCTCGCGCGGCCAGTGAAGCGATTTCTCGCAAGATCGGCGGCAAAAGATCGGCGTTACCGGGAAAGTTGAGCGATTGTTTGCGCAGTGGCCGAGGCGAATCGGAGTTGTTTATCGTCGAAGGTGACTCCGCCGGGGGGAGTGCCAAACAGGGCCGCGACCGCAACCTACAAGCGATTGTGCCGCTGAGGGGAAAAGTGCTGAACACCGAAAGCGCCTCCCTCAAAAAATTAATGGAAAATCGAGAACTGCAAGATTTGGTCGTCGCCATCGGCTGCGGCATCGGACCCAAATTCGATCTCGCCGGACTCCGCTATGATCGAATCATCTTGTTGTCCGATGCGGATTCCGATGGCCATCATATTACAACGCTGCTGTTGACGTTTTTCTATCGACACATGCCACAATTGATCAATGCCGGACGCTTGTACATCGCCATGCCGCCGCTGTATCGGATCGATATCGGGAAAAATACTTATTGGGCAGCAGACGAGCCCGATCGATATCGGATTTTAAAGGAACACGGCGATGGGCGATCCAATCCAGAAATCACACGATTTAAAGGATTGGGAGAAATGATGCCCAAAGTGTTATGGGAGACTACGCTCAATCCGAAAACTCGACGGTTGTTGAAAGTCGAAGTCGACGATCAATTAGAAACCGACCGTGTAATCAGTGAACTTATGGGCCGCGATGCGTCAGCGCGATTTAACTTCATTATGGAACGAGCCGAAGAAGCGGAAGAAATCGATGTGTAAGCCGAGCATCATCGTTCAATCGTTGTGTCTGTCTTGCAGACGGGGTGAAAGCCGTAGCATCCATTGAATTCTTTCGAATTCATCCAGCCATTCTTGAGTGACCCTGGTCAACATTTCCCGATCGATTCCCAGCCCCGTTGGGCAGGCTGCACCGGTCAGCAGTTCCCCTAGTTGTCGATACTTGGCCAATGTGCGGTCTCCCAACAGTCCACAAAACTGGTCGTCTTCACAGAAAAAAACGACCGTCGGTACGCGATTACCTCCACACAACGAATACCGATTGGCCAATTCTTGATGGGCATCCCGATCGAAAAAACGGAGCTCAATCAAATCACAATGTTCGGCAAATCGCTGCAAAATTGGGCATTGTTGAACGCAGTCACCGCACCAGGCTCCAGCCAATACAGAAACCTTCATGACTCTGCGGAAACTTGACAACAAATCGGTTTGATCGGTGGTCAACGCGATTGCATCGTACACCGCTTGCCATTTGTCTCGCTGTTGCGGTGTCGCATGCTGCTGCAAAAATTCGGAATAAGTCAATCCAGCGGCAGTTTGTTCAAAAGCCAATGAATTTGAAGTAGCCATGGGTTCATTCATTGTAAATTTCCAATTTATAAAAGGTTAAAGTGATCGCCAGCTTTGATTAACGTCCAATGGTAGATTTGTCTTTGTATCTTTTAAACGGGGTACGATGTTTTCGATAGGTGGGATCGAAAAGTCATTGCCGGCCGGGAGGTGTCGGATGGCGGACAGCCAACGGCGGGGGATCATGCCAAAACGTTACATTTCTAAATAGATCGATACTTCTTCAACAGCAGTTTCATTTTGGGAAAAATTTTTTTCCATTGAATTGCAAACCAGAATTTCCAAAAGATTGCGTTGAACGAGCTGAGAATGGATAGAAACCGACCAGCATGCATTGGAAAAATCTAGCGATCCAAGCGGCTTTGCATTCAAGAAAACGATCCCCTGCTGCGAAAAATTTTGCAGTACCAAATTAACCGTTTGATGCTGGCTCAGTCCTGTCGGGCAGCCAAAATGACGACTCAACCAAAACCAACGCTCACGCAAGCCCTCGCCCAAACCATATGAAGGCGCGTTGTCTGACACCCGAGAATCGTCGAAGACCGACTTCGCCTGCGAACTGGACTGCGATAATAAACTGCCGTTAATCCGTGTTGCTTCCTTCCATCGACACCAATCGGATGGAAACGAAAGGCGGTTCGGTTCGCAATTCCGTTTCATGATTTCACTCCGCAAATCGGCGAACTCCAGTCGTAGATCGACGTTCAGTAAACGCTCGACGGCGGCCGCCTGAGAAATGGCATGAACAACCTTCGACCGTAGCGGAAGCCAATCTGAATCATCTTCCGTGTCAACCTCAGCTACCTGCCAAGGTCCACGCAAACGAATCCGGTGAACTGGAGAATCGGAGGATGGTTGAGGACCGACCGGCAACGTTTTACCTCGACTTATTCAGGCACGAAACCGGAAACCACGGTCGTTTGATAAACTTGTTTCGTTTGTTTTTCAACTGCTCGCAACGTAATTTGAATCCCTCTCAAAGGTTGCATGTAAGGAGGCATGGTTTCAC
>JBGTHU010000068.1:0-6222 GCA_041745975.1 Mariniblastus sp. | reverse complement strand
AGAGCCTGCCCTCGTTACACACAGTGCCGCGGTTCGTTCAGCGGGATAGGGTTGAAAATAGGGTTCACTCATCCCCCGCCGGCCCTTGATCCGAGCCCCTTTGCTTCGCATCCCATTCCTCTTCGAATGGAACGTTTGACTCACCGATCGATCGCGCCGATGCATGGGCCACCCACAGCAAAGGAATCGGCAACAAAATCAAGTAAAATAAATCCATCGTGCGTTTCTGAGGGATGCTCCCCTCCAGATAACTTTGAGCAAACCAAATGATGACCAACAAAGCCACAAACACGGCATGCAAAAAATGAGCAAAGGGAGACAGACGAACGATCAACCAGCCGAGTCCTCCGTAGGCAATCCCCGTGACCAAGACCGTTGCCAAAAACATTGACCAGGGAGGTAATATTTTTAAAGGTTCCTCTTCCAAAATCGCTTCCCGTTCCTCCGGGGCCAGAAACAACGCTTGATAAAAATCAGGAAAGAAAAAATATCCAATCACCACCGCCGCTCCCAAAAAAAGCACTTGGGCTGCGATGAAGCTGGAAATGACTGTCAAAAAGCTGCGAAACAACAGCAGTGGTGAAATGGGAGCTTGAATCATTCCCCTATTAAAATCTCTAAGTCGATTTTTGGCAATAGTCTGGCGACAACCAGCCGCAAGCTCGGTCAAAGACGAAGGAACGAAGGAACGAAGGAACGAAGGTTAAACCAAGTACGATTCGTGCAGGGCTACCTCACAATTTCTCCTGGTTGGGTTATCATAATACAAAATAGTATTGCAAAAGCGGGGATAGTCGCCCGATTCTCCGAGTCGGGATCCAACAAGCTAAATATGTGTTGCAATTCCCTTAGTTATCCGATCACCTCGTCTCGGAGATGCGAGCGACTACCCTTAACCCTCCGATTTCAAAATGACTAACCCAGCAAGTCTCGCCTCTCCAACCTACCAGGACGTAATAAACGCTGCGCAACGACTGTCCGGGCGTATCCATCAAACGCCCGTAACAACCTGTCAGGCACTCAATCAACGCAGCGGATTTGACGTCTTCTTCAAATGTGAAAACCTCCAAAAAACGGGCTCTTTCAAAATCAGAGGAGCCACCAATGCACTGGACCAACTGAATGAACAACAACTGGCCAAGGGAGTCATCACGCACAGTTCTGGCAACCATGCCGCGGCCTTGGCCTGTGCGGCTAAAATGAGAGGCACAACCGCCTGGATTGTCATGCCATCAAATTCCTCAGCGATTAAAAAAGCAGCGGTTGAAACGTACGGTGGTAAGATTATCGAATGCGAACCGAACCTGGAGGCCCGTGAACGTGTCGCCGCTGCCGTGCAGGCTGATACCGGCGCGACCTCGATTCCTCCCTACGATCATCCTCACATTATTGCCGGTCAAGGAACTTGCGCCGACGAATTGCTAAAACAAGTCATCGACCTGGATGCCGTTATCTGCCCGATCGGTGGTGGAGGACTGATATCCGGTACCTGCCTGGCCGTCAGAGCGGTCGCGCCCCACGTCCGCATCATCGGTGCCGAACCTGCAGGTGCCGATGACGCCTTTCGATCCAAACAGGCCAACCAATGGATCCCGCAAACTGATCCCCAAACGATTGCCGATGGCCTGCGTACCAGCTTGGGGACGCTGACATGGCCTTTCGTACGCGATCAAGTCGACGAAATCGTTTGCGTGGACGACCACGAAATCGAGCAAGCAGGGAAATTTTTCATGCAGCGATCCAAACTAATCATCGAACCAAGTTCTGCCGTCGGCGTCGCCGTGCTGCTGAAGTATCGTCAACTGATCGAATCAACCGGCAACGAATTTCGACGAGTCGCCGTGATTCTGTGCGGCGGAAATGTGGAGATTTAACGAACCATGAGGCTTTCCAATCAACAACGCCAATCGGTTGATCAACTTGTTCATTCCGCGTTTCTGAATTCAAAATCGAATCCACCCAGCCAGGCGGATCAGGTTTGGATGGATGTCGCGACCAACCTCCGCGCCGAACTCCCCTCCCCTGCCCTGTTCCGATATGCCTGGGAGCGTTGTTATGAAAACTGGGATTCGAACCGCAATGGTCCGGCTCCGATCTGGGTTCCCGACCCGGTCACAGTGGCTGAATCGAATCTGGGACGCTGGATGACAGAATTGGAATTGGCCAACGACGCCGACTTTCACCGCTGGACAATCGAGCGACGCCCGGAGTTCTGGCAACAAGCAGTCGGGAAATTGCAAATTCAATTCCGTCATCGAACCGACCAAATTGTCGACTTGTCCCAAGGCCCACGGCAACCGCATTGGTTTCCCCAAGCGAAATTGAATATCGTGGAAAGTTGTTTACAGGCTGCAGATGATCAAGCGGCAATCGTCTATCAGGCAAATGGCGGATCGCTGGAAACGATGACCTATGACCAACTGAGCCGACTGTGCAATCAAGTTTCCAACAGTCTTCGTCAGCGCGGTCTGCAACCGGGAGACGCCGTGGCAGTGGTGTTGCCCATGACCGCTCTCTCAATTCCGATCTATCTGGGAATCATCCAAACCGGATGCGTGGTCGTTTCGATTGCCGACAGTTTCGCTGCACCGGAAATTACCACGAGATTGGAAATCAGTTCGGCCAAATTGGTTGTGACTTACGATCATGTAATCCGATCCGGAAAAGCATTGCCATTGTACCAACGAGTCGCGCAGGCCAGTTCTATCCCAACGATCGTGTTGGCTGCCGATGGCCAATCGTCAGTTGAGCTGCGACAGCAGGATTTAGCATGGGATCAGTTTTTAGTTGGCGATGACCAATTCGAGCCCTATGTGGCTGATGGGGATGATCCGATCAACATCCTGTTTTCTTCTGGAACCACGGGCCAACCTAAGGCAATTCCTTGGAATAAATTGACACCGATTAAATGTGCCATCGACGGCTATTGCCACCAAGACATTCGACCCGGTGACGTATGCGTTTGGCCGACGAATTTGGGCTGGATGATGGGGCCTTGGTTGATCTTTGCCGCGTTGATCAATCGGGCCACCATCGGTATTTACGAAGACGCCCCGCTGGGCCGGGATTTTGGCCAATTTATCGAAACCGCCCGAGTCAATATGTTGGGGGTGGTGCCGACCTTGGTCAAAGCCTGGCGAAAAGATGCCCAAATGGAGGGACTGGATTGGTCCTCCATTCGATTGTTCAGTTCGACTGGTGAAGCCTCCCAAGCCGACGACATGTTTTATCTATCGGCTTTGGCCGGAATCAAACCGATTATCGAATACTGCGGCGGCACCGAAATCGCCGGTGGTTATATTACTTCGGTCGTCACCCATGCCAACGCGGCGGCTTGCTTCAACTCGCCCGCCGTCGGATTGGACTTTTGCCTGCTAAATGAAGAGAATCAGATAGCAGAGGCTGGCGAAGTCTTTTTGATCCCCCCCTCGATTGGTCTTTCGCAGCGGCTGATCAAGCGTGATCATGATCAAGCGTATTATTCTGATCTACCGGAACTTGCCGACGGCAGACCGCTGCGCCGCCACGGTGATCATATTCGAAAACTGCCTGGCGGCTATTGGCAAGCCGGAGGGCGAGTCGATGACACGATGAATTTGGGTGGCATCAAAATCAGCTCCGCTGAAATCGAGCGGGTTCTCAATCAAATCGACGAAGTGGTCGAAACAGCGGCCGTCGCCTTTGCCGAACAAGGTGGACCCGAACAATTAATTGTATTCGCCGTGCTCAACCTTCAAAAACAAATAACCTCGGTCGCTGAGGGTGGAACAGGTCAAAGTGAGACAGATCAAATCTCAGCCGAACAGGTCGCAGGTGAACAGGTCGCAGGTGATAAAATTCTAGCCTCAATGAATCGACAAATTCGAAAGGAATTGAATCCGTTATTCAAAGTCAGTCGAATCCATGTTGTGCCTTGTCTTCCCCGCACGGCATCGGGGAAAGTGATGCGGCGCGAATTGCGATCCAGTTTACAACAGCTGAAATAAAATTTGCGATCAAGCCATTTCCTAATCAATTGGGGCGAGATCCAAATTAGTCTAACCTGATGGGAGAGCAATTGTCCCTAATTGCGCTGTACCCAGTTTATGGCAAACATTCCAGTCGGATGGGTTACCCAAAAAATACGGCTTGGCAAACTGCGCAAGATAGCGAAGCGATTGCTTTCCCATCTTGACCAAGTTGAGATTGACCGATAGTTAATCTCTCTCTAATGTGAAAGACTGCGCGATTCTAAATCAGCCCAGTTATCAATGAGCAACCAATAATCACCTACTTCATCGAATAAATGGAACCTCGCCGGTCAATCCAAATTCACCGAGTACTTCGTCTGATCATGTTGACGTTAGGGGTCGCCCTGTGGTTTCAGGGTAGCTCAATTCCCAATGCTTGCAGCTGCTGGAGCCAACAGCTGAAACCATTGGCCGACCCCCAACCGGTATCAATGAGTCAATCTTCAACAGAGACCAATCCAATTTTTCACCCTTTAACAGATCAACCATCATCGACTGACTCCTCTTCACTGGCACCTTCCAATTCACCCTCGCTCCCATGGGAGGATCAGAATCGACCATCCCAAATATTTCAGCATTTGGGAAATCTGCATGTCCCAACGAATGAACTGGATCAGGCAGGGGAAACCGATGCCGAACTTGTAAATTTCTTTGATTCGATTCAAGTCGAAAATTTTTACGAGGTCGCCATGTCACCCTATCGAATTTATCGGACTCGTCAAAACATATTGGATTTAGTTAGCTACAGTGACGGTGACCTCGGATGGGCCAGCCTTAAAGGGACTCCTTATTTAAAGAGAGACCAATCGCGAGGTTTAACACTGGGAATGTCAAATCATTTTTTATCGGGTCCAGAACAAGTCGACCTGAATCCCCGTCTGCATGAATTGGTATTGGGGTACCAAGTACGAACGACTTTGAGAGATCGGTTGAGCCTTGATCTGGCCGCGACGGTTGGGATTTACAGCGATTTTAAAGGGAGTGCCCGCGAGGGATGGCGACTGCCCGGGCATGCCGTGGCAATCTTTCATGCCAGCCATCGGATGGATTGGGTTCTAGGTGTCGACTATTTGGATCGACAAGATTACCGTTTGCTCCCTGTGATTGGAGTATCCTGGCACGACTTCAGCCTGACCTCGTTGCGATACGACTTGGTGTTTCCTCGCCCGCGAATTGAGTTTACGTTGAACGACGCCAACCGAATCTACTTACAGGGAAATTTAGGCGGTGGTACTTGGGATGTTGAACTTGCCGATGGTACGGAAGATCTGATGACGTATCGAGATTTTCGCATCTTGCTGGGGAATGAAAAACGATTTCTGGATGGATCCCGTAGAGGCATGGAGGTGGGGTATGCGTTTAGTCGTAGACTACAACTGAGCGAATCGTTGGTCAACCTGGATTTCGGAAACGCCGTGCTTTTCCGCTTGGTCTCCAGTTTTTAGTTGGACAACTCAAATTTTGCAATCTCTTCCATTCGCTTTTCTTCAGCCTATATCAGCAGATCCTGGATGACGTTTTGCGGCTCAACACCAGTCAAACGCTGATCCAACCCTTGGAACCGATAGGTAAACCGTTCATGGTCGATCCCCATGCAATGCAAAATGGTAGCATTGACATCATTGACGGAAACCGGTTTTTCAATCGCGTTGTAGCTGAACTCATCGGTTTCGCCGTGCACGTATCCAGCTCGTACTCCGCCACCGGCCATCCACATGCAAAAATTCTTCGGATGGTGGTCTCTGCCATAATCATCTTTTGTCAATTTGCCTTGGGAATAGACGGTCCGTCCAAACTCACCGCCCCAAACAACCAAGGTCGAATCGAGCAAACCGCGACGTTTTAGGTCTTTGACCAAGCCAGCCGAGGGTTGATCGGTCTGTCGACATTGATTGCCCAACTGATGGGGCAGGCTACCATGTTGATCCCAGCCCCGATGGAGTAACTGCACTGCTCGCACGCCACGCTCGACCAATCGCCGAGCCAGCAAGGCACTGTGGGCAAACGTTCCCGGTATCGTCACATCGGGCCCATACAGATCCAACGTCTCTTGGGTTTCCCCCGAGATATCGGTTAACTCAGGTACGCTCGATTGCATCCGAAAGGCCATTTCGTACTGGGCAATCCGCGTGGCAATTTCTGGATCCCCCATCCGCTGCAAATTGAGCTGATTCAATTGCCCCAATGCATCGAGCATCGTACGCCGATCGGA
>JBGTHU010000067.1:0-1700 GCA_041745975.1 Mariniblastus sp. | reverse complement strand
CGGGGTGCTCGACTATTCTTGAAATAGACGAGTCAAATATTGCATTGACTGATCGAGTTGCTCGAGTGTATTGTCGGCTTCGTTCCGTTCGACGGTCAAATAGCCCTCAAAGTGCCGCTCTTCTAATTTGCCCAACATCGCCGGCAAATCGACACTTCCTCGACCCAGCTGCACCTCAATCCCTTTGACGAGGTTGCCACTGGTGAAGTCGATCACGGCGTCTCGGGCGCGAAAGCTCCGTACATCATCGGCCAAAACGCTCAGACCTGCCGTTGGGTCCTTGCCATGGATCACAAAATCGGCTGGGTCAAAATCGACGCCTAGGGCCTGATTTGGCAATTCATCGATCAAGGGTTTTAGAGATCCACCTTGCCCGTGCTCCGTTCTCACGGCCAACCAAGCACCTGCACGTTGACTAAAGTTCCCCAAATCAGTTAATGCTTGTAACATGGTCTGCCATGATTCCGAGCTACGATCTTCGGGCAGCGATCCAATACGACAAATGACCAAGCGACTCCGCAACTGAAAAGCCATCTGCATCGCCTGTTTGATTGCATCGATTCGCCGCTCCAGGTCGTTAGGGTTACCCAGTCCGCGTCGTGTTGGAAAGTAAATCGCAGAAACTTTCAAGCGATTGTCATCCAGCATTTTGTTGATTTGCCTTACGGCGGTTCGCGTCAATTGGCTAGCAAGTATTTCATTGCGGCCATTGATCTCTACTGCTTCCGCACCCAAATCCCTCGCAGCACTGAGCGCGCCCTTGAATGGCAACCCAAGGTTTCCCAGACAAACTGATTTTTTAAGTTGTAACATACACCTAATATCTTTATGATTTCGAAACCATTGATCTTCTCACGTTCCACTGAGCCCTTCGCATCACTTTAGTTTAGCAGTACTTTACTACTCGCTGATGGTACCGTTCACATCATTCCAAACGACTTTTTATCGCGTATAATCCCGTCTTCTTTCCGTGGCCCGAGCAAGACACGGATCAACACTCAAATCGTATCGGATTCATCAGATGAAGGGAACCCGTTGAAGGATGGGCAAAATGATGGATGAGACTTTGTCGGTCAGCGGAGGATCACAAACTCGATTCCGGGAAGTCGGTCTGCATCGAGCCGAATCGGGGAGTTTTCCAGCCTGCGATCCCAAATGTATTCAATTCTTCGCAAGTTGGGGAATGATTTCAGTACTTCCACCATTTTCCAGGGCACGCAGCGATTATGAAGCTTAATCGTGTGCACGTTTTTTAACTGGGCGTAATATCGGATCTCTTCCGGATCGTAATTTTCCAGGTTGTCCAATTGGAAATCGAGTTCGGTGACTCGCAGAAATTTCTCTCGAGTTGCTTCATCACAAAACGGCAGCAGCGATGGGGGAATAATGTAGTCTTGTTGATAAGCAAAATTGGCGGTTCGCCAGAATGATTCGGCGGTACCATCGACCATTTGATGTTCCAATCGATATTGCAAACATTGGTCTCGCAGCCAACGTTCGCCTCCAGTTATGACCAAGACCCATAGAGTGATGAAAGCCAACAATTGAATCAGCGAATATTGAAATCGAGAAAGCGGAATTCGATTCATATTTGGAAAAAGGGGGCAGCCCCTTGGATTAAAATTGGATCTCTTACGGTTCTAACATTATATACGCGAATCCAAAAAGTCGATTTTTTTAGCGGCAGATTATAATGGTTG
>JBGTHU010000066.1:0-2796 GCA_041745975.1 Mariniblastus sp. | reverse complement strand
GTCGGACAGTATACGGAGATCGCTTTTGCCATCTCTAAAAAGCATCCTTTAACTGTCAATTGGTTGAGCTCAACATCGCACAGGTATGGCATCAAATGTTCATGCTCGACAATGCCAGGAGCTTCTTTAGTCAGATTCGCGAACGGGTTCGAAGCTCGTTGGTGCTCGACAATTGGATGGCCACACGTCCAGCTCCATCCAAGGTGATCGCATATTTTCTTAGCAATAACGCCGCACCAAATATCATCGAATCGACCAACTGGCTGGCTGCGACCTTGCAATCCGAAGTACATCAGTGGGGCCGCTCGTCGACTGAATGCCAAGTTCATCCCGCACATGGGTACTTGAACATTTTGGGGAATAACTCGGCTATCCGATTCTTTCTGAGCAACGGGCAGTCTTTGGTATTCTTGCGGGCCGTAAGACAATTGATCGATCGAAGAAAGATCAAATACACCTTCCCAGAGGCCAATGTTGACGTCCGCAATGAGTTCTGGTGGATCGGAAAACGGCAGACCACGGACTCGGGTTTGATCCAATGTCGATTGCCAAGCAGGAAATTTCATGCTCTGCCTATGGCTAATCGCATGGCCCTTGACAAGAGGAAAGCAATCATCATCCAAGGTGCAAATCAAATCGAAATTTTCGAGATCTCGATACGCGACCAGGAATCCATAGCTGCGAATTGATGAGTCTCGCCGCGAGATAATCCATTCATTTTCTAAGTCTCGTTCGATTTCAGTCCAGCCAACAACGACCGGTCGCGGCAGCTTTTCGGCGGCCTGGCGGAACGGTTTGGTCTCGGCATCATCGACTACTACAAACGTGGCTTGCCAGTCTGCACTGCGACTCCAAGCGTCAACAAACTCACGGAACGAGTCAATTCGGCACGTCGGTATGACCAACGCGGCGTTAGCTGGGGAGGTGATTTGTGTCATTTTTTTGTTACTTGAAATTTTTTTGCCAAACTAAAAAAAAGTGGGTGGATGATTAACGCGAAGCGGGAGGGGGAGGGGTTGGAAAGGACCCGAAACGGGGGGCCTCGGGCCTACCTGCCTCCCTCCCTCCCCCCCACTCGGTCGGTCTCATACCGTCCCACAAGACGCTAACGTGACACTGCAATCATGCAAGAGCGATTTTCGATAGTTGCGACTGAAAGTTAAAAGGGATAACGAATGATCACTACTGTTGGTGCAAAAAAGCAATTTGTCGCGATCAACAATTGCATACTGAAATTCCGTCGCCGAAGCGTGCAATGAACTTTGAGGTGAGACGATCACATGCCGCAGGTGTACAGGCTCAGCCAAACAATGCTAAAGCTCGTTTGCGTTCCTCTGCCCCGTGAAACCAAGGGGGGAGCAATTTACATGAGGCACCCCCCCCGCAATTGTCGCGCTGTCAAAATCCTGTACTGTCGGAAAACAAGCAAAGGCGAGGCTCGAAACTCAAATCGGTAACGCTTGTTGGGCCATGCCGATGCTTGGCGACGATGAATTGATGTTTGGAGTTTTGTTTTTCGAAATGTAAAAAACAGACGATATCTGCATCTTGCTCGATTGCTCCTGACTCCCGCAAGTGCGATAACCTTGGTATAGCTCCATCAGCATCGCGGGAAAGCTGCTGTAGAGCCAAGATCGGTACTTTCAGTTCTTTTGCCAGCTGCTTGATACATCGGCTGATATGGCTCACTTGTTCCCATCGTGGAGCCCGTTTATCGGCCGGGGAAACCAATGAAAGGTAATCAATCACGATAAGAGACAAGTCGCCGTGAGCACGTGCCTGAGCTCGGATATCGCGAATACTCGCCATCGACGGATCAAAGATATAAATCGGCTGATCAATACTTGAATCCACGGCTCGGCGCAGTTCCGTTTCTTGCGATTCAATAAGCGAACGGGAACGGATATCCGACGATGAAACCGACGACTGACCACCGAACACACGTGCTGCTAATTCCTCGGATCGCATCTCAAGGGAGACGAATAGGCAACTCCGCTGTAGCGTGGCGTTGTGCTTCGAGACTTGAAATGCAAACGCTGTTTTGCCTACGGCGGGCCTCGCTGCCAAAACGATCATTTCGCCCGGCATCATCGCACCCATGCGGCAATCGATCGAGGTAATCCCTGTTTCGGCGGATCTTTTTCGGTTTGCGGAAGCTCGACATTCTGCAATCAAACGATTTCCGGCCTCGTGCAGTGAAACGGCCTGGGCTTGGGTTTCCCTGCGCAAAACTTCCAACGAGCTTTCTATCTCGGAGATAATTGCATCAGCGTTTTTCGTTGGGTCTCCAATCGACGATGAAAGGTGTGCGGATACCTCGGCCAGTTGCCGAAGTCGATCAGCCTCCACTACATTATCACCGTACCATCTCGCATGCGCGGCATGAGGAACGGCCGTAAACAGTTTGGCGATTTCAGCTGCCGAAACATCGATCCCCGCTGCTTGGCTATCGTGCAAAACCAAAACAGGATCGATCTTATGGCCTGCTTCGTACCTTTTTCGGCAAATATCGAAAATCGATCCTAACTGAGGATCCAAGAACTGACTACTGGTCATGTGCGGAACGGCGTCAAGTCGGCTTGGATCGAGTAGAACGCTGCCGACCAGCGCCTCCTCATTTCGTGCCGCAATTTCAAAATCTCGTTTTCGTTTTGGTTTGTTCATTTTCCGTATATCTCCTCTGCTGTCTGTGGAACTGAGTTTTGACTTTTTTGTTCGTTTTCGAGCCATTCGGCGCTGAACCCCCGCCATTCGCGTTCAGCACAAATAGCTATCGCGGCCGGAACGCTGATCCCT
>JBGTHU010000065.1:0-7657 GCA_041745975.1 Mariniblastus sp. | reverse complement strand
GCAGACTCAATGGCAACCCCTTGCGGAAACCAAAATAAGCTAAACAGATGCCTACAATGGCATACAGAGCCCACGGATGGAGACACCAGTGGAATAGAGTAATTCCCATGGCCTGACGCGCGGCGGCGAGCGATTGAGGTTCCCCCGAGGGCGGAGCCATTAAATGCCATAAAGGTTCGGCAACGCCGAAAAACAGCATGCCAATCCCCATTCCCGCGCTGAACAACATCGAAAACCAAGCAAACCGAGTGAACTCTGGTTGCTCGTCGTCCTTTCCCAAGCGAATATTACCGTAGCGGCTAAAACAGAGGCATGTTGCAAAAATCAAAAAGCCGGTCATGGCCAAAATATACAGCCAACCAAAGTAATGAGTGATCGATGTTTGCAGCCAATTGAACAGTCGCATCGCGCGCATCGGGAACAGCGACGTCAACAACACAAACGCAATGGTTATCAGGGCAGAGACCGGAAAGACCACAGGGTGGGTGTCGATCTTCAAACCCCAAATTCGGAAGGTAAGTGCTTGGACTTTCGGCGGTCGATTCATAGGCAGATTAATCTTGTTGCCTCTGGCAATTCCAGATTCCCCATGTCAGATGCCCTTGTTGGGCTCCCTTGATCCAGTGGTTCAATCCCTGCTTCATGCGTTTTAGATACTCAGGGCTGACTTGATCCAACAACTGAGCCTCGCGTTTCAGCGTTTCGTCCAATACGCGTTGGTAATGGTTTGCCATCTGATCACGCATCGAGGAAAAAGTAACGTGGTCAAAACCAGCTTGATTTAACGCCTCGATATAAAACCCAGGCGATCCCAGATCTGATAAGTGGATGCGATCAAGAATCGGCTGCAGCACATCCCCGGGGCAAGCTTGTGTTTTCATGGGGTCGGTAAACAAGAACTGTCCATTTGGCTTCAGCACTCGCCTCACCTCGGCCAACACTTGGCTCCGCTTGTCGCTGTGCAAGATTGCGTCCTGAGACCAAACCAAATCAAATTGCTGATCGGGCAGTGGCAAAGATTCGAAACTACCATCGACAACCTGAATTTGGTCTTGCAAATTCAGCGCCGCATTTCGCTCCCGGTTTCGCTCATTTTCCACCTCGCTTAAATTGAGCGCGTTGACGTGACATTGGAATCGTTGGGCCAAGTAGCGGGCAGCACCCCCATATCCAGCACCGATATCCAAAATTAGGCTTGACTTATCAATCCCCGTCGCCAGATTTGCCATCATGGTCACGGTTCGTTGACTGGCCTTGGCAATCGGTTCATCGGATGACTGGTAGACACCGATATGAATATCTTCTCCTCCCCAGATCTCAAAATAGAAATGGTCAGCGTCGGAACTGTTGTAATAGTCTCGAGCAATCGCTTGAGAATTGTTCGAATTGTTCGAACCCTTCGAGTCGCGGAACGCAGTTGACTGCCTTCTGGCAGCCGTTGGGGTTGAATGGCTACTGCTGTCACTATGGGCGCCGGTATAAGGTTGGTTCATTTTGCCGACTCCTGGAGGGCTTCGTGATACAACTTTTCGGCGACATGAATATAGAAATCCGGTTCGATGTCTCGGTAGGTCTGCTTGAAATCACCCAGCGTTTCAATTTTTTGAAAACCAACTTCGTGCAGCAAGCGTCGCGTGTAATCCTTCCGCAGCGGATACATATTCAAATGGTAAGCGGATGAGTCGGGAAACGTGTACTTGAATCGGGCCAGTCCGTCATCGACATGTTCCGGTTCGGCCGAGACCTCTTCGCCACAATAGTAATACTTTTTGGTACAGCTAAATTCGTTGTCCAAAATCGCATCGTAGTTACGTTGATCGACAATCAAAATGCCATCGTGTTTGAGCATGGCGTAGAATTCGGCCAATGCTTTTCTTCGGTCTCGTTCGCAGAACAGGTGAGTAAACGAGTTCCCCAGGCAAATAATCGCGTCATACTCTCCATGCACATCGCGATTTAGCCAACGCCAGTCGGCCTGGACAGTACGCATGATGAAACCGGCTTGTTTGGCATTTTCGAAAGCCTTGGCCAACATTTCGGCACTTCCATCGGCACTGACCACTTCGAATCCTGCTTTTAGTAACTGCACGGAATGAAAACCGGTTCCCGTGGCGACATCCAGCACCTTGCGGGCACCGTGGGATTTAAGTTTGTCAATGAAAAATTTCCCTTCACTTTCAGCTCGACTATCCCAGTCAATTAGTTCATCCCACTTTTCCACGAAACCTTTAACATACTCATGCTGGTAATGATCTGTGGATCGGGTGTCGATGGGATTGGTTCCAAAATCTTGTTTCGCCTTTGAAAGTACGTTGGCAATAACTACTGCGCTCCTTTTGAAAAATAAAACGATAGTGAATGGTGATCTCAGCCCAAGTCAACAATGTTTGACTCTGCGGCCAACAGTGGTGCCAAATCAATCTCGGTGGCATCCAGCATGCAAGCGATACGTTGTAATGTCGCCAAAATTTGGGTTCGCTCCCAAAGCTCTAACTTGCTTAATTCCGATTCGAATTTTTTGGGCAAGGGAGGGGGCGCACGCTCGACCACGGTCTTGCCCGATTCGGTCAATCTTAATTCGATATTCCTGCGGTCGGCGTCACTGCGCGTTCGTACAATCCAACCTCGCTGTTCCAATCGATTGACGATGCCGGTTACGGTCGGGTGTGCCAAGTGCACCGCTTTGGCCAAGCCGCCAGTGGAAATCGGCTGGTGTTGAGCAATCGTGTTCAAACAGACCAACTGAGGCCCCGTCAGACCGAACTCCTGCAGTAGCGAGCGTGACTTGAGATCGATCGCCCGCATGATTTGACGCAGAGCAATTAAGATGCCATCCTGCAATCCTTGGTTGGCACCGCCGATTCCTCCCGCGGAAGAAGCTATCGGAATCAAAGCCGAATCAGGAAAGGCAAAGGAAGCAGCAGAGTCAGGCAAGGAAACCATTGAAGAAGCCACCGAAGAAGTAGATAAAAACTCACAATCGACACCTGTTTCCAACTGCCTGATCGGACCTTCACCAAGATCTTCATCATTCCGAGACACTAACCTGGCAGGCAATAGCGAAAGTACCCCGGAAGGACAAAAACGAATTTCAAAATCTTTCGGCGGTTTGTGAGAATTTGACATGTCTTGTGAAAATTCAATCTGTTTTTAAGGCATACGGAAGGTGATTAGGATTTGTCCCGAATTAAGTTCCGCAGTTTAGGAGTAGCGGAACTTAATTCGGAACAGTTCCTCAGTATCCGTCCACCGGCTGGTGGGGAGGTCGAAGCTCCCGCTGAGACAAAAAAGACAAGCTTCGACCTAGAATCGCTGAGACAAATCAATTCTGCCAACCCATTGCAGCACTGGAATGTAGAACATATCACCACTCCGCTGCAACGTGATGCATTTTTGTTTAGTGTGCGAAATATCAGCTTAGGCGGTCAGCGGACTTCTGTCAACCCTTCAATAATGAAGCCTCATGAATTCTTTTTCTTTCCCCGAATCAAAATTCGCCAGTCCCGCGAAAATAATTAAGCCGTTCGGGAACGAAGCCTCGGTCTTTCGATGTGAGAAATAATCGAATTTGAGTTTTATTTTGATTTTTCTGGTTTTCGCTGTCGATTGCGAAAGATTCTTGTTGAAATTAAAGCAGGAAGGGAATGGGAACGGCCCGGTAAGACGAGAATAGTTAGTTGTCGTAGGTTATATCAGAGGTGAATCCTTTCCGACACTTACCTTTATTCAGCTTCGGAACTCAATCCATTGCCATCTAAAAGTATTCAATCATTAACCGAAACCAACACATCATGCGTCCGGAGAGACGGGAAACCTGTTGATCAACCGAGGCAGCACGCTGACCAATTCGGGAAGCGGTTTTTTGGGCACATTCGGATCGCAGTCGGTATTGGTTTTTCGAGGGATTGGCTATTTGGGGCTCATTAGCGATTCCACGGGAACTGCAACCGCAATGGGTGCCGGATCCTCTGGGTCAAACAATGAAGGATTGTTTGTCGGCATTGGCGGAATCGGAAGTCTGACAGTTTTAGGCGGCGCCCGGGTAACCAGTCGTTTTGGTGTCCGCTGAGACGGGCCAAAGCTAACACACATTGGCTGACCGTCCAATCCAGTTTGGGTTGACCGTGGCGCCATGCTGCAAGTACCTCGATGTACTCCGAATCAATGTATCATCAGCTCCTCGATCGCCTACATCAACGATCTTGCGATCGGCTGGCAAGGCTGGACTCCTTGGATCCACAGCGGGCTCTCTCGAGACTCTCGCTTCCGGCGTTGGCTGCAAGTCTCTCCCATTTTTACTTTCGGCCGGCGATGAAGTATCTGGTTGGCAAGGCCCAATGCACGCCCCGTTTCTGGGCAGACTCCGCTCCTCCTCCTTGCGTCGACCCGTCTGGATGGGTCGTTCCTGGCATGTTCAGTGAACTCAAAAATTTTGAGACAAACTGGTTTAAGTCTGGGGTTTGCCCGTCGAACGGATGCGGTAGTTTATCCCGACGGGATTTCAGCAATTAGCCGGAGGTTGAGCGGAGCGACGCCTCCGATGAGTGCGACCAACGGACTCTGTCATCCCGGAGAAATACCAGCTGGGATTGTACCTTTGATGGTGATCAATCCCAGGCTCAGCCAATGTAAACTCGATGGGGCCTTGCGGAGACGAGGGGTTGGATGGGATCGTCGGACAGCAGCTAAGATTTGCCGCTCTGTAGAGTTTCTCGAGGCTGCGGAAAGGGGATGGTGAACGAACCTCAAAGAAGTTCGAAAACGGGTATAATTTAAAATTGAAGCAACTGCGGTTCTGTTCCATCTACCTAGGTTTTGTCTGTCGTGTTCGAATTTTACAACTATCTAACTCGCCAAGAGCCACTGGGTTGGTGGATAGCGTTACTTTTCTTTTGCTATTTCTTAATGCAACTTTCAGTGGTGATCCGAGTAATTGTCAGTCGCCGTCCGGTCGGGGAGTCATTGGCCTGGATCATGATTGTGTTTGTTGTGCCGCTGTTTGGTCTAATGGCCTATTTATTGATTGGTGAATTAAAGATCGGTAAGCGGCGCGAGCGGAAAATAGTGAAGGCCTTGGACCCAGTAAGGCGTCGATTGGAACAGTTTAAACGTCCCCAACTCTCTGTCAATTGGCATGAACTGGGATATGAGTATCAGCAGTTTGCTCAGTGCGGTGAGAGATTTTTAGGCGCGCCCGCGTTGCCAGGGAATCAGATTGAACTCATCGATCAGTGGCAGAATATTTTTGATCGCTTGATCGGCGACATCGATCAAGCGACCGAGCATTGTGATTTTGAGTTTTATATCTGGCAGTGCGCAGGGAGAGTGATTGATGTAGTGGAGGCCATCGAGCGTTGCCTGGTGCGGGGAGTAACCTGCCGAATTTTGGTCGACGCCCAGGGGAGTCGTAAGTTTCTCAGAAGCGACGTGGCCCAACGATTAATGCAATCCGGTGCTCAGATTCAGGCCGCCATGCCGAGTGCCTTGTGGAAGCTACCTTTCGTTCGCTTTGATTTGCGCAGGCATGTTAAACTGGTTTTAATCGATGATCGAATCGCCTACACAGGTAGCTTGAACATGGTAGATCCTCGATTTTTTAAGCAACGATCCGGGGTGGGACAGTGGGTCGATGCAATGGTGCGGGTCAAAGGCCCCGTTGTGGAAGCACTGGCGATTAGTTTTCAAGCCGCTTGGTATGTCGAGCGGAACTTGTCCACTGCGGAACTGCCTGACATGACCGAGGGAAGTGATTTGACTAAGTGGGGGAACAGTGTTGTACAGATGCTCCCATCGGGGCCGGTTGAGCCCTTAAAAGGAATTGATCATTTGCTGGTGTCCGCAATTTATCTAGCGAGACATCAAATCACGATTACCTCACCTTACTTTGTGCCCAATGAACCGCTACAGATGGCGTTGGTTTCGGCCGTTAAGCGAGGCGTAAAGGTGACGGTTATCGTGCCGGAAAAAGTAGATTCCTGGTTGGTGCGATTGGCCAGTATGCCTCTGAAAGGAGACCTGTTTGCGGCCGGCATCAATATCGCTCATTTCACCGGTGGGTTGTTGCATACCAAAAGTGTCGTGGTAGATGATAAATTGGTTTTGTTCGGAACGCTCAACCTCGATCCCCGTAGCTTCAATCTTAATTTCGAAATGACACTGGCAATTTTCGATGTGGAAGTCGTTAACGTTTTCAAACAATTGCATCAACACTATCTGGCTCAATCCAACTTGATGGACTATCAAAGTTGGGTTCAACGATCGGTGTTCTATCGAGTGATTGAGGGGGTCGCTCGTCTATTTGGGCCCTTGTTATAAGCTCCTTGAAAGTGCAAAGGATCGGAAACATTCAGATCGAAACATCGAAATCGAAAGTCGCCAAGGAACACATTACTTAAAGACCGAAAACCGCTCAATGACTATCCCAATCAATGAGGCAGTCGTTCTTCGTATTTCGATTCGAGGAACGGCAGATAAAAATTTACCATTAATCGATGCGACTTAGTGATATGCGGCTACCTTTAGAGCGGTTAATTTTCGCAAGCCGCTCGCTAAATTCGAAAAAAACTACCCGGCGTTGCCCAATGGCACTAAGCTTGAATGGCGTTTTTTTTATTTTGTTTTTTTGTGGAGATTTTTTGGCAAGACGGTCGTTCGATAGTTTAGCATCCGACCCGGGGGTTTTTTCTTTTTTGTAGTTTGTCGACTTTTTTACGACACGGATAACTTCGGCCTGGGCGAAAGGGTACTTGATGTTCGGCAATTTGTTCGAGCAAGAGGTTGATTGGATGACTGGCCCAAGAATCGCTTGCGACGATCAGCATTGGCCGCATATGGTTCAATTCCCGCAAGGCATGGGTGAAACTGATTCGCAGCGGATCGACACCGTGTTTGACTGCAGCTTCTACTATTAACCAGCGCACCATCAGATACAAGACCACATGACCTGCTACTTCAAATTGCAGCGATTTGGGTGTTCGACTTCGCAGGCCACCTTCCATCTCTTGGACAACTTTTAATTCTTTATAAGTGGTCTCGATTTCCCAACGACGGTGCATTAATCCAGGCTCTAACTTGCCCTTGCTACTACTATCACAGGCCAGTCGAATCCAGTCTTCACGGGTAATCTTTTGGGCATCCAAGAGATTGGTTACTAGCTTTTGAGGGCGAAAACCAGGTAATTGGTAGATGATGACACGTAATCCAATTGACTTAGGAAGCGATTCGCTCTGGCGTGATCTGATCACTAAAAGCACGAATTCCCCGTTGACGAATTTCGTCCCATACGTCATATCTATGTTCATCCGTGAACATTTGGAGTCCTCCTGAAGGTATCGTTGTCTGAAACCACAATACAATAGGGAGGACTTTTACTTCTTGTCAAAGCCATTCAAGCTTAGTGCCATTAGGCGTAGCCGTGGGGGGGTGCCCTTTCCATCTCGCATCAGTTAAATTTGATCGAGGCTTTCTATGAAAAGGGAGCAACCCCTCTCAAGCGATAGGGTAACTAATTGTAAAATTAACTCGTATCCAAATCGTCCCAACCCTTTAGGTCCGATCCCGTTAAAAACAGAGCCCGACGATAAACTCAAAATAAGTATTAAGTATTCTGCAATGAATGATACGATATCCCAGATATCCAATTTTTTGAAACATTTCG
>JBGTHU010000064.1:0-1898 GCA_041745975.1 Mariniblastus sp. | reverse complement strand
TGACACCCATGCATCATCTCCGGCTAGCATGGGACACATTCGCGTTTTATGCTAGGTTCAGTTAGACTAACAAAGAGGCTTTGTCAGAAAAGGGGTCATGTCAGAAAAGGGGTCTGGCCTCTTTTCTGACAAAGCCTAAATCTAAGATCTAAGTTATTGTTGAATCCCATTATTTTGGAGTTTCCCCATGCCCATCGTTTTGGTTGTAGATGATTCCCCAGTCGATCGGAAATTGATCGAAGGCTTGTTGAAATCAAAACTTGATTGGATTATCGAGTTCGCTGAAGATGGAGCTGAGGGATTAGAGATGATCGATGCCATCTATCCCGACATTGTAATCACTGACTTGCAAATGCCCCAACTCAATGGGTTACAACTCTGTGCCGAGGTAAAAGCGGAGTATCCACATGTTCCCGTGGTGCTGATTACCGGTAAGGGAAGTGAAGATTTGGCTGCCGATGCCTTGGCGGCGGGTGCCGTCAGTTATGTCTGTAAGGACGATATGTCATCGTCGCTGTTGGAAACGGTGGAACAGGTCTTGTCGGTATCCAAGCATATTCCACCGCAGGAATTGCTGATGAAATACAACACCAATTCTCGGTTTCAATTTACCTTGGACAACAATCAAGAGTTAATTTTACCCTTGGTTGATTTCTTGACGTTGAACATGGAAAAATTAGAGTTGGGCGATAAAACAGATCAACGCCATTGTGCCATCGCTCTGGAAGAAGCGTTGATCAATGCGTTATTCCACGGCAATCTGGAATTGGATCGCTCCACTATCAAAGCGGCTCGGCGTGCGATGCATGAGGGCTCGATTGACGAAGGGGTTTCCGAGCGATTGAATGACCCGCAATATAAGTCGCGCCGCATTCGAGTCGGCATCGAATTGACTCGTCGTGAGGTGAAACTGATTGTGCGTGATGACGGTCCGGGTTTCGCAACATCTGAAACGATGTCCCACGCCGAAGCGACCAGCCAATTCGTCACTGCCAGCGGTCGTGGTTTGACACTGGTGAAAAACTTTATGACCGATATCCATTTCAACGAACAGGGAAACGAAATTCGTATGTCACTCCAATTGGGCCCGCCAACTCGGAGTTAATCAATCATCGTCATGCCCACCGAAATCGAGCGTAAATTTTTAGTCGCCGGCGACTTCCGCCCACAAGTCATCGATTCGTGGCCGATTGTCCAGGGCTATCTTGCCAAAGATCCGCAGCGAACGGTGCGGGTACGCGTCTTGGGCCAACAAGGGTTTCTGACCATTAAATCAAAATCCAATCAAGCAGGAACGACTCGCGGTGAATGGGAATATAAAATTCCTCTGGCGGAGGCTCACGAATTATTGTCGCTCTGCCTGCCCGGCATGATCGAAAAGACGCGATACCTGGTTAGACATGAGCAATCCAACTTCGAAGTCGATCTTTTTCACGGCGTTCATGAAGGCTTGGTAATTGCCGAAATTGAATTGACGTCGTCCGACCAACCTTTCGATCGCCCGTCTTGGTTGGGAGCCGAAGTTACCGGAGACCCGCGATACTACAACTCGTATTTGTCCCAACAGACTGCCTGATGTTGATCAGACTATAAACTCCATCCAATAGGAACTCGCGGGCGCCCCTTTGGTGACGACGGGAAATTAGATCAACGATTGGGTTGGACGTACATTCGATATCCCCAACCATTGGCTTTTCAAGCAGAATCTACGATTGGACGTAGGCCGGAGTTGAATGCGCCGCAAACCGAGATAGAACGAGGGTTTCTTCACGGCGGATATAAATCGGCGATCAACGCACCTTATGCCGAGATCGACGAGTGGAACATTGGGGTCGAGTGGCAGATCAATAAAGAACTGGAATTGGTGACTGAATATTTAAAAACGGATCGAACCAACT
>JBGTHU010000063.1:0-6448 GCA_041745975.1 Mariniblastus sp. | reverse complement strand
ATCGACTCGGGAAGTTGTAGTTGCGAAACTACTTTGGCTCGGAACGGAATTGAGACTCGCCGCAACCGCCCGCTATCCTCGTATTCGACATATAGCTCGCCTTGGTTGAATCCTCCTGCAATCTCCGGTTTCAAATTCGCGTTCATTTCGTAACTGACCAAGCCGCCGTTCCGCACGGTCTCTTTGAGCTGTACGCGTATGTGCGGAAAAGTGCTTTTCACATCAACGATACGAAACGAGGGGCTACCGGAGCTGGAGATTCGGACTTGTTGCGATGGTAAATTCGAATCAGAGACTTGACCAAACTCGATCGATGTGGGGCTCACATTCACCCCGCGAATAATATTACCCTTCAAATTCAATTGGACTTCAGCTACGAATGGACGGCCGAATCGTACCGTCACGGTAGCCTTGCGTTGTCCATCAAACGCCGGGCTGTTGAAACGGCAAACCACCTCTGCCGTCTCACCTGATTGCAAGGTGTTTTGGCTCACGGAGACCAAAACGCACTGGCAACTTGTAAATGCTCGCTCGATCACTATCGCTTCTTGATAGATATTGGTAATCAGAAAACGTTGTTCGGGAATCACTCCTTTCAGCACATCTCCAAAATCGTGCTCGAATTCTTGAAACATTTTTCTGGCCCAATCCTGCGCTTGGACTTTCATGCCGCTGGCGTCCCAGCCGTTCAAACCCGTAAAGGAAAGAAGCAACACGTAAAAAATAGGGGGGCAGTTAGGAGTCCAAGTTCGACAAATCATGGTAAAATCCAGCAGTAGGATAAAACGATACGAAAAAAACTTTTACAACGCTCGCTTCAGTTTAGAACCTCGGGGCTGATATTGGCAACCCGAAAACTTCTGGGGAACGAGCTGAAAGAGACGAAATCGGTTAAAACATGATGAATCGATCAGAAATGTCGATCCTTCTGTATTGACGGCAGCCCCTCCCCGGTCTAAGTTGCTGCTTTAAGAACAAGGCCGAAACGCTAGCAACCCAATTCACTGCTGCCGATGATGTTATGGATTTAAACGCTTGGTTAACCCTCATCGTCGTGTTTGCTATCTTGGTCGGACTGATTCGATCAGTGGCAACTCCCGATGTGCTTTTTTTGAGTGGGCTGGTCATCCTAATTCTGACGGGAGTGGTCACACCGGTGGAAGCGTTTGCTGGTTTTTCCAATCAAGCGTTATTGACGATCGCATTTTTGTTTGTTGTTGCTGCCGGAATGAATGAAACGGGAATCTTGGACTACTGGGGCAAGTTCATGTTGCAACGGGCCACCAGCCAACGGGGGGTGATCGTGCGGATGGCGGCCACGGTGCTGCCAATGTCCGCTTTTTTGAACAATACTCCGATCGTAGCCATGTTCATGCCAATTTTGTTGGATTGGAGCCGACGACACATGGTCAGCCCCTCCAAGGTGCTAATTCCGCTTTCCTTTTTGGCCATACTGGGCGGGACGTGTACGCTGATCGGCACCTCGACTAACTTGGTGGTCGATGGATTAGTGCGTCAGGAAAACCTGAAAGGGTTTACAATGTTTGAAATTTCATTGATCGGAATTCCCTATGCGCTTGTGGGAACGATTTATCTTTGGCTTCTGGGGCCTCGCCTCTTACCCGAGCGAAAAGAGATGCTGGAGCAACTTGGCGAATCGCGACGCGAATATTTATTCGAAATGGAAGTGCAACCGAGTTGTTCCTATGTTGGCAAATCAGTGGAGGCTGTAGGTCTGCGCGGTCTGCCAGGATTGTTCTTAATTGAAATTGATCGCCGAGGTAAGATCATCAGTCCCGTCGAACCGGACGACTTGATTGAAGCGGGTGACCGCTTGACCTTTACCGGTGTGGTCAGTGGTATTATCGCACTGAAGAAGACCCCCGGTTTGATTCCCGCATCGGACCCCAGCTATAAAGTTTCCCCGCTGGAACAGCGGCAACGAAGAATCTGTGAAGCGGTCATTTCAGTCAATTCCAACTTGATCGGCCGAACGATTCGCGAGGCCGACATTCGGGCCTCTTATGGAGCGGCGGTTGTTGCCGTGCATCGGGGCGGTAGCCGGATCGCACAAAAGGTAGGAGACATTCGGCTTCGTCCCGGGGATACGTTGTTGATGCAGGTGCCACGGCATTTTGTTCGCGTCTATCGGAACGATCCGGCGTTTTACTTGGTCAGTGCCGTACACGAATGGCGACCCATTCGCAGTGATCGAGCGAAAATTGCGATGCTGATTTTTGTGTTGTTGGTATTGCTAATGAGCAGCGGAGTCGTGGACTTGGTGGTTGCAGCTGCACTGGCGGCCGTATTAATGGTCGGCTTTGGCTGTCTTTCAGCCGGAGAGGCCCGCCGCAGCATCGATTGGCAAGTGTTAATTACGATCGCGGCGGCTTTTGGGATGGGAGCTGCGATGGACAAGTCAGGAGCTGCGATGATCATCGCTCAAACTTTCGTCGACGTGGCTCGCCCCTTCGGTCCCTTGGCTGCGTTGGCGATGATCTATGTCTTGGGCTCAATTCTCACCGAACTGATCACCAACAATGCGGCTGCCGCGTTGTTGTTCCCTTTTTGTTTGGCCACCGCGAATCAATTCGGTGTCAGCCCCTACCCGTTTTTAGTCGTGTTGATGTTGTCCGCTTCTGCCAGCTTCGTGACACCGATCGGCTACCAAACCAACATGATGGTGTTCGGGCCGGGTGGCTATCGATTCTCCGATTTTTTGAAAGTCGGCCTGCCGATCAATCTGCTTTTGATGGGAGTCGCCCTATTGGTGGTCCCCTACTGGTGGCCATTTTGAGAAACAAACAAGAAACAGAATTTTTTCGCGCAAACGAAGGCTATAAACCTCACACAGAAACTGAACAGACACGCATGAAAGTACTTTCGGGAATACAGCCCACCGGCCGACCCCACTGGGGCAATTATTTCGGTGCTATCCAGCAGTATATTCAACTGCAATCGGCACCCCAAGCGTTCTATTTTATCGCCAACCTGCACGCCTTGACCACAATCCGCGATGCGGAGCAGTTGCGAGACAACAGCTGGAACACGGCATTGGATTTGTTGGCGTTGGGATTGGACCCTCAGCAGGCGACCTTGTTTGTGCAATCGGATGTTCCCGAGGTCAGCGAGTTGTGCTGGTTGTTGATGTCGGGAACTCCAATGGGATTACTGGAACGATGCGTTTCCTATAAGGATAAAATTGCCAAAGGTTTGCCGGTGGTCACGGGCTTGTTCACCTATCCCATTTTGCAAGCGGCGGATATCTTGGCTTATGATTCTGAAATAGTTCCAGTTGGCGAAGATCAAAAGCAACACATCGAAGTCTGTCGAGACATCGCGGCTTCGTTCAACCATCAATATGGCGAGGTGTTTGTTTTGCCTACCGCCAAAGTGCTCGATTCCAGTGCCAAGGTGCCCGGCACTGATGGGGAAAAAATGTCGAAGAGCTATAATAACTTCATTGAGGTCTTCGAACCGGTCGCTTCGATGAAAAAGAAAGTGATGCGGATTGCCACCGACTCACGACCGATGGAAGACCCCAAAGATCCGGAAGGGGATCATTTGTTTCAACTTTATTCATTGTTCGCTCAACCGGCGGAATTGGAAGAGATGCGACAATTGTACCTGAGAGGTGGATTTGGCTACGGAGATATCAAAAAGAAATTGGCCACTGCGGCCGAAACTTTCTTTGGACAAGCCCGCCTTCGACGGCAGCAATTGGAAGCCAACCCTGAGGAAGTCCGTCAAATTTTGGCTGACGGTGCCAATCAGGCTCGGCGTAAAGCGGCCGAAGTTTTGGCGCGGGCCCAAAAGGCGTGTGGGGTTTGAACATGGTTGCCCAACACGTCATTGGCATTGGCACCGACATTGTCGAATGCCAACGAATCGCCAACATGATTGAAAAACATGATGACATGTTCAAGCAACGCGTGTTCACCGTGGCGGAAATCGAGTATTGTTCTCGGCGCAAGGCGGCGGTGCAACACTTTGCCGGACGATGGGCTGCCAAAGAAGCGGCGCTTAAAGCGATCGGAACCGGATGGGCCAAAGGAATCCAATGGACTGACATCGAAGTGGTCAATGAAGTCGGCGGCAAACCGACCATCGAGCTTCATCAGGCGGGGTTGGCGGTCGCGCGAGAACGAGGGATTCAACAGATTTTGATTAGTATTTCGCACTGTCAATCCCACGCCGTTGCTTTCGCCACGGCGATCGGATAAGACATCAATCAGAAACCAAACGGAAGATGGCTGCTGAAAAAACGGTTGGGATTATCTTGCGAGTCACCGAGTTCAGCGAAACGAGCTGTATCGCCAGTGTGTTGACTCGCGATTTCGGCACGCAGTCGGTGATCGCCAAAGGAGCCCGTCGACCCAAGAGTCCGTTTGAATCCTCGCTGGATTTGTTGGCCGTCAGCCGCATCGTTTTTATTCCTAAGCCGGGTGGCGCGCTAGGAATCTTAACTGAGGCGAAACTGGTTCAGCGATTTCGTAATCGACGGCGGCAGATGTCATGGCTGTATGCGGCTTATTATGTGGTGGAGTTGTTGCGGCTGTTGACTGAAGAGGGTGACTCCAATCCGGAACTGTTCGATTTAAGCTTGGCGGTGTTGCGAATGATCGATCCCCCAGATTGGGCGATCGAAAATCATCGCTCCGGTCCCGGCATCCGTGCCCATCGGGATGTGAGCTCCCTTGCAGACGTTCTTGAGCCAATCAGCGATCGGCAGGTTCGTCACGATTGCTGCCATGATCATCAACTTAGCTATCGTTCGATCAACAACCAAACCGCTCCCCTAAGGCGTCTCACGGCAAGTACTGATGCGGGTGATAGCTCAGTGCGATCGGAGCCTGACGAGCTGGATCTGATTTTGCTTCGTTTTGAGGCGGGTTTGTTGCAATCGCTGGGGCTGTTTCCGCTGCTGTCACACTGCGCCAGTTGTGGTCGCCCGCGAAAGACCAGCAACCCAGTCGTTTATGCTGCGGAGCTGGGCGGGGTCATCTGCCCACCGTGTGTGGCCAAGATAGCCGGGGAGGGAAAGCAATCCCAGTCATTTCCGGTATCACCTCGATTGTTGGAATTGCTGCGGCGTTGGCAAGAAATCTTGATCGGCAACATGGCGGAACATCAGCATCGGCAACAAGATCAAATGTGGTCTAACGCAGCCTTGGCCTGTTTTTCCCAGCTATCGATCGAATCCGACGAGTCGAACGAGACCAATCCGTTTGTGAGGGAAAATTTGATAGCAGAATTCCGCATGCTGATGAACCAGCATCTTTGGCAGCGGATCGGCTTCATTCCTCGCCTATATCGATTTTTGAGACCCCATTTAACGGAATCACCCGCTGCGTCGACTGCTGTCGCTGAGGAAATCGCTAGCGAAATCGGTGTTTCGGCGGTTCCCTGAAAAATGCTACTAAATACGGCTGAGGAATTTTGTTTTTCGTCTTTCATTGGAGATGAAATTCTACTAGTGTCTCTTGATTGAGGGGTCAGTCCCTTTGATCGTCACGTGTAGTCCTCTTGTTTATGACGATGTCCGGAGAGGGTCAGCCCCCCTTGATCCTTGGTAAACAGAGCTAAATTTACACAACGACTAACGATTTCTCCAGGAAATATCATACTCGGCAAGGAATGCCTGATGCGGCCTTGGTACCTATTGTCAATTTTAATTTTCAGCCTTACGTTGAACGCCGGATGCAGCACGTTCTCCAAGAGCGGAAAGTCTCGGTCGGGCGGATTGTTTGGCGGATCAAAACGTCAAACCACCCAGTACCAACCAGACATCTCTCAGGAGGCACTTGATCCGTTGGGAGCGCGCGATGTGAACCGTCTGTTGATCAGCGATTTTGCGCCCAGTCAAATTGCAACAACGCTGCGAACCCGAGGTAAAACTCGCGCGGATGAGAACAAAGCCCGCGAGTACTATCAGCAGGGACTGGAGAAATATCGATCCGCCAATCAGCAACGGATTGACGACAGCTCTGCAGGTAAGCACCAAGAAATGTTTACGGCGGCTGCCAATGACTTTCGATCGGCGGGTGCGTTTTATCCCGATTCGCAATTGGAAGAAGAGGTCTTGTTTTACGAGGGCGAATCGTACTTTTTTGCTGATCGGTACGTGCAATCGAATCGGGCTTTCGAAAAATTGATTGCCAAATATACCGGTTCGAGGTATTTGGATCACGCGGAACAACGGCGGTTGGCGATTGCATTGTATTGGCACGAAAGGAGCCGGCGGGGGTCGGTTACCAATATTCGCATCAAGAGGACGATGGCGTCGCCAGCCAAGATTATTTGGGCAGCCAATTTCGGCACTGAAGAAGAATTCGTAACGTTGCGAATTGATGATGATAAAAACACCCGCATGCAAGTCTTGGCAACTTCAATTGTCCGAATTGTTTCAGACGAAAAAGAGGGTAATAAAGACTCGAAAAGCTCCAAG
>JBGTHU010000062.1:0-2516 GCA_041745975.1 Mariniblastus sp. | reverse complement strand
TTTCCAGAGATCACCGTAATCATTTTCATCAGAGGAAAACGGCGGGTGGTGATGACAAACAAACTTCCAAATCGCATCGGATTGAGATAACGCTTGATCCAGCCACTGGAATTGCTCCGACTCAGGATCAACCTTGCGATTGGAGTCAATCATAAAAAAATCGGCATCGCCATAGCTGAATGAGTAGTAATATTCGGGATCAGGTAGTGCCATGTATTGAAAGTAATGGTCGGCATTCTGCTCGTGATTGCCCAATACTGGAAACATGGGAACTCGAGAAATAAGATTTTCCATCGAAGGGAAAAAGTCTTCCAACCAATCTGATTTTTTGCGGCCCTGATCGACCAAGTCCCCGGGATGTAGCAAGAAATGCGGTCGTTGATTCCAGGCCAAGTCGGCGATCTGTCCGGCCACCTTACGATTTTTTTGGGTGTCACTGATTACTGCAAACGCCAGTGGTTGGCCTCTTCCGAAGGCGGTTTGGAAGGTCGATGTCTGCGATTCAATTTGCTCTTCCTCAGTAGTCGATTCAACTCGATAAAAATATTGGGTGTCGGCTGCCAATCCCTCGATCCGAACTTGTTGAATCGAAGGTTTTTCGTCCACTGAGATCCGATTTTCGCAGCGTAGATCTTCGCCCCAACATAATACCCCCTTGGCTGGGCGAGACGTTTCCCAGACGACCGTTATTCCATCGATCGTTCCAAATTGCAGAAACGGCTTCACCAAAAAACGCAAGTCGGTTTCTCGAACTGGCAATTGAAATTCCGCCTGTTCCTTAAAGGGTTCAAATTGTTTTTTCACCCATTCCGGTTTGGCAGCCATATCGTAAATGGAAATGTCGCGAATGCGTCCTTTCATCGGATTAAATTCATCTTTATCTCGATAGGCCCCCATGACGAAGGGCGCCGAGACAGGGTAATGAATGTCACCCGATTGCTCGGAGGACCGAGCATCAAGCTTGCCATTGACGTAGAGCTCCATTGTTTTTCCATCATAGACAGCTACAACGTGAAACATTTTGTTTGGCTGATGCGCCATTTTTCCCTTAAGGTAGGTCATCATGCCGTTTCCATCATCACTTCCCTGGGACGCCAATCCGAAATAGAAGTGCTGCTCGTCATAACCCAGCACCCACCCCTTTTCATAGTCGCCGTTGTCTTGAAAGACTCCGATGATGCCACCCCACTCCTGAGGTTCTTCGACACAAACCCAGGCAGATATCGTCATTGCCTGTTGGGGTAAAAACTGCTTGACCGAATTGAAGTCAGGAGCGATGGAGCACTCCATCATCCGCCCAGTAAATCGGACTGATTCTCCCGTGGGGTCTGTGATCACTTGCGGTGTCTCGGAAAACAATCCGTCCGGACCTAGCCTTGCCTTCAAGTGGTTATTCGCGACCGAACTTTGGTTGAATTGCCAATGCATGACGGGGTCGGGGCCGTCGTGAGCCACCGCGACAGCGTTTGAAGAGCACAGTGAGGTCAGGCTGGCCAACACCAATATTGATAATTTAAGAAATGATTGCATTTTGCTTCGCTTTGAATATGTTGGTGACCTACCGATTCCTCGGCCACCAGAGAAAAAAACTCTGGCGACCCGAGGTGATCGATAACAGATACCATTAATGGATAATGGATAAAAAATATTTGTAACTATCTTCTTCGTCGGATTGATACTAAACCCAGGCCGGTTCCAACCAATAAAATGGCTGAAGTTGGCTCGGGAATCGCCACGGTTACGATGGCAGTACCTGTGGAAAACGTATCCCATTGGTCACCTTGAATACCCCGGTAGCTCAGCCCCAGAGGACCTCGAGAAAACGAAAGTTCAGTGGTACCGTTTGCCGTGGCCACAAACTGCAGTTCGCTGTACAGCACGAAATCGCCATGCCCCGTAGTACCCAATCCAAATGGTGCGAACAAAGCTGCTGCTCGCGAGTCGACTACCATATCTCCCAAGGCTCCAGGGGATGTCTGGTTCCAGCGAGTGCTACCTGGATTTTGAACCAGATGGGCCGTTGCCTGTAAAGTTTCGGCGTCGCTGCTATCGATATTGAAGCTCACCCCTTGAAGCACTCGGTCTTGTTCAGTGGAAAAGAAAACAAATAACGAGCCACTATCACCCACATTGGCAATCTGCAAATTCGTTCCGGCAAAAGGATCGTCCGAACTGGTGCTGAAGATAATATCCGCCTGAACTGGTGCGATGCTGAAAGCCAACATCACCAAAAATAAACATTTACAATTTCTCATATCTTTCCTCAAATTAAAATTAAAGTGTCAAAACAAAGCAGGGATTACGAAAACAAGAAAGTCGGGCGTCAGAGAGTAGTCTCCCTTGCTCCCTAATTTCCAAACAGAACATTTAAGAAACCAACAATATCGTCGAAATTCAATACGCCGTTGCAATCCAAATCCAGCACTCGATTCGGGTCAACATCGGGAAATTGGCTTGCGAATGCAGCCGGATCGACCAGGGCCAGAACAAACGGATCGATATCGTCAAAATTTAGG
>JBGTHU010000061.1:0-6182 GCA_041745975.1 Mariniblastus sp. | reverse complement strand
TGCAGTGGCCCTGAACAGTGTCGGAGTTAGGGAGGATATCGCCGAGATGTGGCATCGCGTGTTGTGGGGGATTCACGCTTGGTTTTGCATCCTTTTTTTCGCACTGCTGCCGTGGCGATTTTTCTCTCATATCGTGTACGCTCCGCTGGCTTGGAGTTTAAGATCGAAGCGACCGATTTCCGCCTTGCGACCGGTCCTCTCACCACTTCCGTCAACACCTTCATTAATTCGAACCGGAACCGGGGCCACTACGGATGCCCAGGAAGAATCCGACTTTCATTTGGGAGCAACCGCCTGGTCCGAATTTTCATGGCTGGACCTGCTGCAGGTCGACGCTTGCACAACGTGCGGTCGCTGCAATCAAGTCTGTCCAGCCAACGCCGCTGGCAAACCACTCCAGCCCCGCGAGGTCATCTTGGGGATTCGCGAAGCGATGAATCAATCGTCTGAAACTTTGGAGAAGTGGATTTCCGATGAAATGATCTGGTCGTGTACGACCTGCGGTGCCTGTAATTCCGTTTGCCCAGTAGGCATTGAAGTGTACGACAAAATTATTGATCTGCGTCGAGGTAAAGTGGAAGAGGGAGTCCCCCATCCGAAAACTTGGGAGCGATTCGAGAGCCTGGAAGAAGTCTCCAATCCGTTCCAGCGACCGGCTGACAGCCGAATGAATTGGGCTGCTGGATTATCGGTTCCAGTTTTGCAGGAAGGGGAAACATGTGAATTGCTGTATTGGATCGGTTGTGCGGGGAGTTTCGATCCTGATGGGCAACGAGTCAGTCGGGCCATGATCCGTATCCTAAATCACTTGGGAATTGACTTTCGCATCTTGGGAAAACGGGAGTGTTGCAATGGAGATCCCGCACGGCGGATGGGAGAAGAAGGGCTGTTTCAAGTTTCGGCTCAAAATACCCTACAATTGCTTCAGCAACATGGGGTCAAGCGGGTTCTGACACACTGCCCCCACTGCTTTAATGTTTTCAAGAATGAGTATCCCCAACTGGCCCCAATCGAATTTGAAGTCCAACATCACAGCCAATTTTTGGCAGAATGCATCCAATCCGGTCGGTTGGCTCTCCCCGTAGCCATCGATACAAAAATTACTTTTCATGACCCATGTTATCTTGGCCGAGGCAACGGAGACACCGTCAGCCCTCGCCAAGTTCTGGAAGCAATTCCCCAACTGAAAATCATTGAAATGGAACGTCACGGCTGTCAGTCCTCATGCTGTGGGGCCGGTGGGGGAAGTTTATGGTTAGACGTTAAAGGAGACGCACGAATCGAAAACCAGCGTACCCAGGAGGGAGCCCAAACGGGTGCCCAATTTATAGTAACCGGTTGTCCTTTTTGTAAATCCATGTTCCAAGCAGGACGATCATCTTTTGAAAATGAATTATTAGAAACAGCCGATTTGGCCGAACTGGTCGCCAAAGCACTCGGCATCGCGGAAAGGTGAATGTTTAGGTAAAAGTATCTTTAGAAGGTAAGCATATGAAAATCCAGCCATCGATCAAACTCGATTACGGCAATCCGGCAATTTATCAGAAAACGCGTCTCCCGGTTGCGGAAGCAACCACGCTGATCCCGCAAAGTTACTATTGCGAGGAATACTTCTGGATGGAGCGCGAAAAATTATGGGGAAACAGCTGGGTTTGCGTTGGCTATACCTGCCAATTAGAACGACCGGGGGATGTATTGAAAGTCGATTGCGCCGGACAGTCAATCATCATCGTTCGCGACAAACAACAGAGGCTGAATGGATTCTTCAACGTTTGTCGGCATCGAGCTGCTGAGCTGGTGACGGAAGAAAAATCACACTGCTCGGTACTCCGCTGCCCCTACCATGGTTGGGGATATGCTCTGGATGGCAGATTACTGGGAGCCCCCTACTTTCAAGGACTGGATATTCCTGCCGCTGCGGCCGAAGTGTTTCTAATTCGAGCCGAAGAAAAGGGGACGTTTTGCAAGGAAGATTATGGATTGATCCCCGTTCAAATCGAAACCTGGGGAGGCATGATTTTTTGCAAACTGACGCCATCGTCTCTCTCCCTGAAGGATTGGTTGGGAGACCTGCCCGAACGCTACTCGCGTCATCCCCTACTTGAATTAAAACTGGCTCGGCGTGTCTCCTACGAAATTCAGGCTAACTGGAAACTGGTGGCTGAAAATTTCATGGAGTATTACCACTTGCCCACGATCCACCCCGAACTCTGTAACATTTCCGGCTTTTCCGATCACTATCGCTATCAGGGGCCGGGGATGTATACCGGCATGTGTACCTCCCCCATTAGTTACGATCCCACCACCGTGCGATTGGATTTGGAAAATTATCCGGGCTTGGATGAAACCGAAAACCAAACGGTCTATTTCATTTTATTGTTCCCGAATATTGCCTTGTGGATGTTTCCCAACCACTTGGTCACTCTGTTGTATCAACCGAGTGGACCTACTTCGACGATCGAAAACTTGGACATTTTAATTCATCCCTCCAGTGCCTCAGCGGACCGTTTAGAGCAGAAGTTAGACGAGATAATAGACTTTTGGAGTATGGTCAATCGACAAGACATCCAGATCGTGGAATCGGTTCAACGGGGCCTGATGACACAAGCTTACCCTGGAGGACGGATGTGTTATGAGTTTGAAGAACCGGTGCATCGCTTCCAAAATATGGTCATTGATCGGCTGTTAGGAATCGATCGAGTACCCGCTGGTGATGCCGATCCGGAAGTTTTGGGATCGCACCGCAAACAGCAGCAGGTGTAAATCGCCATGGTGCTGATAGAGTCTAATTGCAATCCAGTTTTTTCTTCAACGGCTGCTGAGGGAGCGATCTGTGCCACCGTAGTATTGTCCTCGTCAGGGAATTTACTTCCTCGGTCGGATCGCGCGGCATTAAGTTGGCTGATTAGTTTGAAGAACACCGCTTATTATGGCTGCTGTCCTCCGCACGACCAGACCGCCTTGAGCTATATTCGGGCGGCGGGGATTCAGGAAGTTCTTTCCCCTGACGCCATTCCAGCGGGGCTGGTGATTTGTGGCCAAGGGGGTGGTCCTTTTTCGGACGAACTGTTTTTGGCAAAGCTGGCGATCCAACTTCGGGCCGAATGGGTACTGGAGGTGCTGCAGTTCGCGCGGCAAGGACAGCATTGGGAAATTGTGAGGGACTTAGGTCGTGGAGAACGAGAAAAATTGCGGCTCCCTCTGCCTCTGGTGCTGGGCATCTCCTCCAACGCAGCTAATTTAAAATACTTTTCCCGCCGTCGACGAGCTTCGACAGTCTCCTCTGCTCAGGTTGACAGCGGCAGTCCGCTGATTGCTGATTCGGATAAGCCAGATTGGCAACCTTTGCGTCAGCGACCGAAAACCAGCCAGCTTGCTGGGAAAATCGCCGGGAGTGCCCAAGCTCGTATGGAAAATGCCTTCGGCATTGCTTCGTTGGCGAAACACCAAGTGGGAGACAGCAGCGAACAACTGATCCAGGGAACGCCTCAGGAATGTGCTGCGCATTTG
Organism: Mariniblastus sp.; assembly: GCA_041745975.1. Lineage (GTDB taxonomy): Bacteria > Planctomycetota > Planctomycetia > Pirellulales > Pirellulaceae > Mariniblastus. Next base: position 2,672 of record JBGTHU010000061.1, on the reverse strand, counting down.
ATCCGCTATTTGGCCCATGTTGGAATTCTTGAGCCACGAAGATTCGGATCAATCAACGATTTGTCGCAACTCCCACCAGACATGGGAGCTGAATCTCCCGCTGCTGCGGTTGAGCCAGATTTAGCGGCTGCCCCCATCGTTTCTGGTGCTCAACCAACCAGATTCGATCGCTGCCCCCGATTGTTGACCGGCGTCGCCAGTCCCCGTTATCCTCGACCTTACCCCAACGATTAATCGATATTGGCCAGCTGAAAGCGAAGATCATGCCCGATTTTAAATTCTTATTCTCTCCCATTCAAATCGGCCCCGTTACGGTCAAGAATCGAATTTGTTGTTCCGGTCATGCTGATGCACTGGCTGAAGATGGGATGCCTGGAGAACGAGAGCGGCGATACTATGAGGAAAAAGCGATCGGAGGGGTGGGGTTTATGATGTGCTTTGGCTCGGCCAGTGTGCATCCTACTTCTACCGCTCGGGATTGGAACGGAGTCGAGCTGTTTGATGATCGAGTGATTCCCTATTTGAAAGATTTCAGCGATACCATGCATCGTTATCAAGTTCCCGTTTGCTGTCAGATTACCCATCGTGGCCGACGTGGCAGGAGTGTTGATCTTTGGAACCGCATGTATGGCCCCAGTGATCTTCGCGAACCTAACCATCGAGAAAACCCACACCCATTGAATCCGGAGATGATCGATGAAATTATTGAGGCCTTTGCTGCGGCCGCTTATCGCTTGAAATTGGGGGGATTTGATGGCTGCGAAATCATGGCCAGCCATTGTCACTTGATCGACCAGTTCTGGACACTCAACGCCAACCAGCGGAACGACGAATATGGCAGTACCAGTCTGGCGTCTCGTATGAAATTTGGGATTCGAGTGATCGAACGAGTGCGAGAAAAGGTCGGTTCCGATTTTATTGTCGGCACCCGAATTACCGGGGATGACCTTACCGACCGTGGATTAGACAATTTACAAATGCAAGAGATTTGTGGACGCTTAAGCGAGCTGAAACTGCTGGACTATTTTAATGTAATTGGAGGGTCGGCGGAAACCTTTGTGGGGGAAGCCGCTGCCGTTCCCAATATGAGTTTTAAATTGGGGCTGTATACTTATCTGGCTGCCAGCATTCGCCAGGTGGTCGATGTGCCGGTGATTACTTTCGGACGAATTGTCGATCCGGTTCAAGCAGACAAAATCCTGGAAAATGGAGACGCCGATTTGGTGATCATGAATCGAGCTCTCATCGCCGATCCCCATTTTCCCAACAAAGCAATGGCCAACCAATTGGATGACATTCGGCAATGCATGGGCTACAACGAGGGCTGTATTGACCGCATTTACACCGGACGGGGCGTGACCTGCGTCCAGAACCCGGTGATTGGTCGAGAGGCCGCCTGGGCTCGGCTTCCCCAGACTTCCCAGCGACGCAAGGTGGTCGTGGTGGGGGGAGGCCCGGCTGGCTTGGAAGCGGCACGCGTTTCCGCAGCCCAGGGACATCAGGTAATTCTGTTCGAAAAAGATGACCAATTGGGAGGACAAACCTTAATCGCCAAGCGAGCTCCTGGTCGTCAAGATTTCGATGGGGCAACGCGTTGGTCCGGATTGCAATGTCAGAAACTGGGAGTGGAACTAAGAATGAACACGGTAGCGGATTGGGAACAAATTCTTGCTCTTCAGCCTGACCGGGTCTTCATCGCCTCGGGCGCGACAGCTCGACCCGCCGATATCGAAAATCAGCAAAACTGCCCATTGGTCAGTGCCTGGGATGTTTTGCTGGACAAGGCAGGGGAGCTGGGCAAAACGCTGCTGGTGATCGATGAAGAGTATGGGCATCAGGGGCCAACCACTGCCTCGTTTCTGGCGGAGCGAGGGCATGAGGTTGATTTGATTACCAGTCAAGAGACGATTGGAAATTTTCTGGGAGCAACCACTCGCCCCCCACTGCTAACTCGGTTGTTCAAATTAGGGGTTCAGATGTTTCATCACCTCAAAGCCATCCGCTTGGAAAACGGACACTGCATCGCCTCTAATTTATGGACGGGAGAATTGAGTCAAGTGGGGAGATATGACGGTTTCGTCTATGCCTATGGAGGCCTTCGCCACGACAATCTTTCAGCCCCGTTAAAAGCGCAAGGGCTGCAGGTGGAAGTGATCGGCGATGCCTTTGCCCCCCGCAGTTTGCAGCATGCCATTTTAGAAGGACACCAGTTCGCTCGCGACGACCAACCAAAAACCGCACGGTGATCGAACTGAAATCAATACCTCGATGATGTGAAGGAAAACGACACGAGGCAGAACGAATTGAGGTTTTTAACGAAATACGAGCCCCTGTGGCCCAGTCGATTCTATCCGAAAGGGGCCGGAATGTTGCAACGAGGAAAAATGCTGCTAAGATAGAGGAAAGGGGTGGTCTAACGAAATTAGCGGGGTTTAATCTAACAGATAAGTTTAATGCATCAACTGGTTTGCGATTTAATACGATTATTTCTTTTTTCCCTGGGGTTCGTTGGGGTGGCGGGTTGGGTGCTTTTGGCTGCGGAGCGTCAGATCGACCCAAGAACGCTTGTGGTCCAGTCGTCGGCCGCGGCGTACACGGCACTCGTGAAGGTAGCTTTTGCTCCAAAGAAGGTCCAGTCAGATAAGGTCCAGTCAGATAAGGTCCAGTTTAAC
>JBGTHU010000060.1:0-4223 GCA_041745975.1 Mariniblastus sp. | reverse complement strand
GTTTGCTTTTCTAAGGGGCAACAAAAAAGAAACCCGACAGGTTTATCACCGTGCCGGGTTCCGTCCCCCCTGGGAAAATAAGAATGAACCATTTTTCAAATGGCAAAAAATTTCAGTCTGTCCGAAACGCACCCTCGATTTACGCGAGCGGCAGATTAAAATTTGCCGCCGCACCGTAGCCGAGTAGTTCCTGGACTTTATTACAAATTGATAAATTTTGTCGGTCGGTCACTTCAGAAAAACGTTGGCTCGCTAGAACTCATACTGCCTATGATTGAGACAGAAGTGATATCGACGTAGACTGGCAGACCCTTTGATTTATTTTTTAAGAATTCTTGATCAGATAGCAGCTTGCTTTCAAGAATCTAAGAAACCTTTCGGTAACGACTTAACTGATCAGTGCGCCTTTGACGATAAAAGCAGAAATGACGATTATTCCGGCCATCCCTTGAACCCTTAAACCAACAGCCCCCAATCAAAGAGATAAACGGTGAAGCGCACACGAAATTTGTTTGCAGTTCTCCCCTCGCTGGTGATACCGGTCTGTCTGGGATTAACACTCTACATTGGTTTGCTGGCCTCGGTAAAGCGGGAGCTTTTGACCGATGAAACTGTCTTGCGATACTTGCTGGGGCACCCAGTTTCCCAGATCACCGTGGGAATGTTCTTGGTGGGGTTCGCTTCACTGCTGCTGATGGGTCGCGATATTTTGCTTCAGTTTCGCTCGGAACACCGAATCCGTTTGACGGGGGACTCTGCAGAATTATTGGCGGATTCTCAAGGCAAGGATTTGGATGAAGATTTAGCCGACAATTCGCCCGGTGACTCGGAACCTCAGGAATTTGAAAAAGCCGATCCGCTTTCCTTGTCCGATCAAGCCAAACTATTAAAACAAGAATTAGTCGCACTCCCCAAGAAATATCACGAGCATTATCTTTGGTTGCGGTTGTACAATGCACTGCGGCGGATCTATCGCTCCAATTCCATAAGCGACATCGACGGCGAGCTGAAGTATCTGGCGGAACTGGATCGAGACAAACAATCTCAAAATTATTCGCTGGTACAGATTTTAATCTGGGCCACTCCGATGCTGGGGTTCTTGGGAACGGTACTGGGAATTTCTCAAGCGTTGGGAGGGATTGCGGTCGGACCCGATAACGACTTTCAACAAATGATGGACGGGCTGAAAGGGAGTTTATATGTTGCATTCGATACGACTGCCCTGGCCCTGACGTTGTCCATGTTGTTGATGTTTGGACAATTTCTGATTGATCGTTTTGAATCCCAACTCTTGCAATCCGTCGACCATCAAGCCCACGAAGAAATCAATCGGCACTTCGACCTGTCAAGCGAAGCCGAGCCGATTGGCCCGGTTTTTGAACCGGTCGTATTCCAAGAACAACTGGTCGCTGCAGCGATGATTGCTGCCGAAAAGCAAACGGAGATTTGGCAAAACTCGATTCACTCGGTCGAATCCAATTGGTCAAACCAAGTCGACCAGTCTCACCTATACTTACAACAGGGGCTCACCCGAGCAATTGATGAGAGCGTTGACCGACTGGCAACGACTCTTGGTGAAACGATCGAGCGGGCCGATGGATCGATGGCCCACCGCTGGGAACAATGGCAGGTCACACTTTCCGAAAACGCCCGTCAGTTCTCCAAAAACCAATCCGAGATGGCAGATCAAGCCACCGCTTTGCGAGAGCTGGTATCAACGCAACAGCGACAATTGACCGATTGGACTACCGCCGTTCAGGATTGGTCGGAAACTTTTAAAAAATCACACATCGCAACCGCCGTCAACACTCACTCCCCCCCCCCCATCACGACAGCAATCGATCTCAACCAATCTCGGTTGAAACAACCCATTGCCAATTCAGTTTCCGCAAAATCGATCACACCACCTGAAGTCGTTTTCGCACCAGCAGTACAGAGGGAGATGGAAATAGAAATCGAGAGAAAGGGGAAGCCGACCGAAACAATTCTCGCGGAAACAATCTCCGCCCCCGTGATTTTACCATTCCTTCGGCGAGCAAGTTAGAGGCTGTCTGAAAAAGGGGACTGGCCATTTGGAGAGGAGCAATTTATCGAGGCATTGGCGACTGTCCCAAGCTGAGAGGGCGTATCGACTTTAACGTAGCGGAAGTCGTCAAGGGCTTGTTGATTTTATCCCAACCCGAAACGTTAGTGAGGGACTCAGATCCACTCGCTCGCGCTTCGGGTTGCGAGCCGTCCTTTAACCAACGAACTAACCATAAAATCAACAAGCTCTTGACGAGTTCCCCTATCCCTAAAATTGAATTCCGACCAACCGCTGGCTTACGAATTATAATGGGCTGAACTTAATTAAATCATGACTACCATCCGACGCAGAAAACGAATCCCTCTCAGCGTCACCCTGTTTCCCTTCTTGGCCGTTTTGATCTGTACACTGGGAGTGTTGATTGTGTTATTGGTGTTGGCCGTTCGGGCTGCCGATTTGGAAGCGGCTGAAGACGTGGCGAACATCGAGGCGATCGCAACTGAACAGGCTGAAAGAATTAATCAGCTGACGGCTGAACTGGATGAGCGTTCACTGGCCATTGATATCTTGGGCGATGCCCGCCAATCGATCGTCGATCGCGTCACTGCCGCTCGCGAGCATCGCGGCCATCTTGAGTCGGAGATCCGTCAGTTGCAGGATTCCATGGCACAGTTAGATCAAGAGTGGCAGCAATTACAGCAAGTCTCTGCCGATACGTCTCCCGACACGATCGAAATGCAACGTCTTGCAGAACAGGTTGAGCAACTCAAGATCGACATCAGCCGCACTGAATCGGAACTGGCTGAAAAGCAAGAATTGGTAGAGGAAGTACCCCAGCCAATGTATTCGATTGTGCCCCATGCGGGATCGGGGGGTACGTTTCGACGACCGATCTTTATTGAATCGACGGAGCGTGGCTTGACATTGCAGCCGTTGGGAATTCATTTGAAAAAAGCTGATTTTGCCATGCCACTGGGGCCGGGTAACCCTCTGGATGCGGCTCTGTTGGCGATTCGCGAGTATTGGTTAAAATATGACCAAAGTCAATCCGAAGGAAGTCCTTATCCGTTGGTCGTAATTCGGCCCGGCGGTGCGGAAGGTTTTGCGATCGCCCGTCGAGCGATGTCCAGCTGGGAAGACGAATTCGGTTACGAGTTGGTCGAACAGGAAAAACAACTCGATTTTGGTGCGTTGGATGCGGAACTCAAAAAAGTTGTCCAACGAGCAATCGAAGAAGCACTAGCCAGACAGAGCCTTTTCATCTCCCATCGTCCCGCCGGTTCAATGGCGGGCAATCCGAATGACCCGAATGGGGATATGCGGGCCAACTCCGGCCGCGGTGGTGCGAATGCTACTCCCAATCGTCTGGCCGGCGGTTCCTCCCTGTCCCAGCGTCGCCCCGGTTTGACAGTCTCCAATAACACGGGGGGGTTCGTCGGAAATCAAGCTTGGAGCGAAGCCACACGCGCTGCCGGTAACGGTCAGTCATCCAATTTTTCGCTGGCCGGTTCGTCCGTCGGTGCTGCCGAATCAAACGATTTATCGTCTTCGCAATTACAGCCCGGTTTATCGCCCGCATTGTCAAGCGGACAACCCTTCAGCCAATCAAGGGGAGCTTCCTATTCAAACGCCACCTCTGATTTTTCCGATCAAGCTTCTGGTTTTACCAGTCAGTCACCCCCCGGTCAAGCTGGCTCAAATGGTAACCCTGATTTGGCCGTTCACCAAAACGATGCCCAAGGGATGGCTGAATCCGGTTTGAATAGTTCATCGGCAGGATATGGATCGGCTGAGATGCAATCTTCGTCCAGACATCAACCCCAATCGGCCGCCAATTCAGCGGCTTCACCACCGACGAATTCGGTGGAAGCTGCTTCGGTTAACTCCGCAAGTCAATTGAGCAGCTTGGCTGCCAGCCGCGGTTCAAACTGGGCTTTGCCGACGGCAAAAACCAACACGGCAACCGCTTACGTTCGGCCCATTCGCTTGATTGTGAAAAACGATCGCATGGTCATTCGCTCAGGAACCGGACTGGATAAACAAATCTCATTTACCCAGAACCTTGTGGAGTCGGTCGATCCCTTGATCAATGAAATCTGGCAACGAATCGAGTCGTGGGGTGCACCGGGAGCCAATAGTTTTTGGAAACCGGAACTTAGAGTCACTGTCGAACCAGATGGACAACATCATTTTCAAT